>JAIRWI010000052.1 GCA_031269095.1 Holosporales bacterium | reverse complement strand
CCTTTTGGGTAACAGGGGGGATTAACTCGATAACCAAACTGGCGTAAATACAAAAAAACTCAATGACTTTAGAGGGGATAGCTTAAAAAACTGAGTTATTGTTAACTGGGGGAGAGTATAAAACCCAATTGATAGAAAAAATGCATGATACACTCAAAGGCCTATAGTAAATTGTTAGTTTTATATTTTATAAAAACTCTTTTTATTATAAAATTAACTATTTTATGTTAGACTATTAATTAGATATTATTGTTTTTGTGAGTTTTATTATGGCAAAATTATTTAAATATAGCCTAGCCTTCGTATCGCTTTTTAACTTATCGCTGGTGGGGCAATGTTCAGGTTCGGAAAGTTCTCCTGTAGAAGTGGTTGGTGAGACGGAAACCTTTCGCAATGAATTGAGAGGAATTGGATGTACTGAAGCTAAAGTAAGTTTGATGACTGCAGATCAGCCTTACATGTTTATAAATTCCAGACCGAATTTACGTGGAATATCTTCCGCTTTAACATCGATAGGAAATTCTATAGAAAATCCAATGGAAGTTACAGATGTTAGTATTGTATTTTGCTCTCCAGTTGGTAGCCTAATTGAAAAAATGTCACTTCTGAACGAACCGGGAATAGAAAATATGATCGAAAATATAGCTAAACACTATGAAGATAAGACAAAAACTGGAACTTTTGTTTTGGAAGGGATCAATTCTTGGGATGATGTAAAGGATATCGCCTTTAGAAGAAGACCTTTATCTCAAATAATTCCAGTACAGAAACTTGAATTAACCAACATAACCGTATATGCCAGAAAAATCGCTACAAAATCTACAATAGACACTACGGATGCTATGGTTAAAACTCTGACGGCACCATCAGGTTTTAGCAAAATCACCAAGGAACTTCAGCAATACGCTATGCCAATAATTTTTAAAGAAAAAACCCTAGATAGTGGTTCTATCTTGGATATGATAAAAAGTGTCAGTGAAGGAACAATCAATACATTTTTAACAGAAATACATGGTATCCAAGCATTAAAAAAACTCGATTTAATGGCCCAAGACAGGCCTGAAAATATTCCTGCTGAACAATTTATGGCAGCAGCTGGCAAAAATGATGATGTTCTTAAAGATATTGCTGAACCTGAGATCTTGATTTACCAAGAAGAGGATTTTGGGACGGGGTGTTGTGGCTGCTGGGGAAAAACCAAGAAACTTGCATTAAAACCTTCGTCTTTATTTTCCTAATCTTCTATAAAATAGTGTTTACTTGAAAATACGAAGGTATTCCCTTACTGTGGGAATAAAAATGTTTAATAATAAAAAAGACCAAATTCACGAAGAAATTGGTCTTTTTTTTGTTATGGTATATGCTCTCTCCAGTTAGCGATGAGATAATTTTTCAAAATATATTTCAATGAATTACTGATGTTTTAGGTATATTTGTCTGTATCAATGTTAAGTAGAACAAGTATATAACATCATTATTGTATAAGAAAGCAGGAAATCCTATAATATTGATGCGAATAATCCTGTGACCTTTGTGCTAAATATCTAACCTTTTATATATAGTAAACCATCTAAGTGTAGCGTGTTTACATGGGCACTTATATGGTAAGCCTCTACACTCTTTGCGTGATTGACATAATGATTTTTCATTTCCTTACACGAAACTGAGGTTATTTTAGCTTTTTATACCTCATTGCTAGCCTTCTGTTTCCCTTAAGTCTCTGAAAAAGATTCTCAACTCTATGTCTCCCTGTATAAATAGTTTTATCAAAACTATATTCAATCTTTCTGTTTCGCTTATTCAAAATACAGATTCTAATGTTATTTTAGTTGTATTTAAAGAAACACTTCCTTTATTTTACCTTGATTTATTAATCATAATTGCAAACAGTTTGTTAACAGAACTTAGCATTAACAAAAAAGCCAGAACCCCTGTAATTATAAGAAATATAGGTTAAAAACTAACCTATTGCTAGCTAGAATGAGTATAACTCGACAACCGATCTAATATAAACACAAAAACCTCAATGATTTTGGAGAGAATGATTTCAAAAATTACTTAGTTATCGATTTAACTAACTATAACAAAAAGGCAAGCTCCTCCCACATTTCCTTGGAATACGCTTTAAAAAACTAATCTATTGCCGATTGGTTCTAGCATAAAAAAAGATATACCAAACACAACTACCAATCGACGTTACTGCATTTCACGAAGTATCTTGTCAACCAAAACAGGTGTGAATTTTTCATCCATCGCTTGCAACACGGCATCCAATTTCTTCGGTATCGATCTATCAAATTTTATCAGTTTTAAAGAAATATTTGTTATGTTCTTATTTTTGGTTAGATCATTGATCGAATTTTTAAACGCCTCCATTTTAGCTTGATCTTCGTTTTGAGGGGCTGTCTTAAGATTTCGTTGAGTCCGATTTGAAGCAGAATTCTCTAAAACAAAAATATTTCCTTTGGAATCAACCAAACCAAGATTGTTTGGCGGAGTTACCTGTTGCTGTTGTACTGCTGCTGGTGCTATCCCTTCTATGTTATTACTAATAGGTACCTGAGGTTGTTGTACTGCTGCTGGTGCTATTCCCTCTATGTTATTACTAATATTTGCCTGAGGTTGCTGTACTGCTGCTGGTGTTATTCCCTCTATGTTATCACCAATAACTGCCTGAGGTTGCTGTTGTACTGCTGCTGGTATTATCCCCTCTGTGTTATTACCAATAACTGCCTGAGGTTGTTGTACTGCTGCTGGTGCTATTCCCTCTGTGTTATTACCAATAACTGCCTGAGGTTGCTGTACTACTGCTGGTGCTATTCCCTCTATGTTATTACTAATAACTGCCTGAGGTTGTTGTACTGTTGCTGGTGCTATCCCCTATTTGTTATTACCAATATCTGCCTGAGGTTGTTGTACTGCTGCTGGTGTTACCCCTTCTATGTTATTACCAATAACTGCCTGAGGTTGTTGTCCTACTACTAGTGCCATCCCTTCTATGTTATTACCAATAACTGCCTGAGGTTGTTGTTGTACAGTTGCTGGTGTTATTCCCTCTGTGTTATTATCAATAACTGCCTGAGGTTGTTGTCCTACTACTGGTGCCATCCCTTCTATGTTATTACCAATAACTGCCTGAGGTTGCTGTCCTACTACTGCTGGTGCCATCCCTTCTATGTTATTATCAATAACTACCTGAGGTTGCTGTACTGCTGCTGGTGTTACCCCCTCTGTGTTATTACCAATAACTGCCTGAGGTTGCTGTACTGCTGCTGGTGTTACCCCTTCTATGTTATTACCAATAGGTAGTTGAGGTTGCTGTCCTACTACTGCTGGTGCCATCCCTTCTATGTTATTATCAATAACTACCTGAGGTTCGATATCATTTTTTTCGTTTTTTTGGATATTTGGGAATGTTGGTATATCTATTTTAGCCGCTGAATCAAGTTTATTTGATAAATGTTCCATTGCTTTAATTAATGTTTCTATATCTGAATGAAGGGTTTCACAATACTTGTGCGGATTACCAATTTCTGTAGGTAATCCAGTAATCGCGCTAGATTGAGAGGTAGTTTTAGATATTTCTTCTCTCTCAGCATTTTCTTGTTTTTCGCGTAATACCTTTTCTTTTAGTTCTGCTTTTATTCTTTTTTGTTCTGCTTTCTTTCTCTGATTTTCAGCCTTTTTTTCGCTTTTTATACGCTCATTTTTTAATTTCTTCTTCTCCTCTTCAATAGAAGCTTGCTCCTTTTCCTTTGCGATTCTTTTTGCCTCTTCTTCTTGTCTTTGGGATTCGGCAACTGCACGTTCTGCTTCTTCCAGTTCCCGAGCCGCCTGATCGGCTTCTTCTTTAACTTTTTCCACTTCAGCGGCTATGCGTTCTTCTTCTTCCTGTTGGCGTTTTTCTTCAGCCTCTTGAGATTTTAAAACAACTTCTTCTTCGAGTTTTTTTCTTTGCTCATCAAGAATTTTTTGGTTTTTTTCAATTTCTTTTTTTTTATCCAAAGCTCTAATTGCTTCATTTTTTAATATTTCTGATTCTGCTGGAAAAGGAACTATTTCTGAAACGACTACATCTTCAGTTACCGGCTGCTGTTGCTGTTGTACTACTAGTGTCTCCTCTTCAGCTACAGGGATTATACTATCTTCTGACCCAACCACATCTTCAGTTACTGGCTGCTGTTGTTGTACTACTGTCTCCTCTTCAGTTACAGGGATTGTACTATCTTCTGACACGACTACATCTTCAGTTACTGGTTGTTGTTGCTGTTGTACTGCTGTCTCCTCTTCAGCTACAGGGATTGTACTATCTTCTGAAACGACTACATCTTCAGTTACCGGCTGCTGTTGCTGTTGTATAGAAAATTTATTTAGTTTATTCGCGGGTGTTTTTTTCTTTATAGTGGAAAGAACGGGATTTTCCCCTATTTTTTTTCTAAAATTTCCTACTTTCTTTATAGAAGAAATTTTATTTTTTATGTCTTTTTGTGCATTAACTTCTGATGCATTTAAAATAAAGTTGATTCCTATAATTGTTAAAATGGGTATAAAATACAGTTTTATATTTTTCAACATAACAATATCTCAAATATATTTTTTCTAAACTAGTTACTATCAGTTTACGCCCATATTATTAATAATTAGTTAATTTTAGCTCTAATACGGAATTTTCTTATATATTGATTAGAGAAATATGGTCATGTTTTAAAGAAGTGGTAGCGAACTATAGAAAATTTTGAAGGATTTTTGAGAAAAAATGTTTGAAGGCTGGACAAAACCTGTTTATTCTTTTTTTGATAAATAACTTATATCATAAAATATGAAAGTCGTTAGGTTTACCTTAAACTGTCTATAGTTGTATTATGTTGTATACAATAAATTATATTTTGTTCCACTTTCGATGGACGAATCACAAAAATTCGTTGTAAACTACACTTAATTAATAGGGCATTTTATAGAAAAATATTATGGATAACGATAACAAAGAAAATTCAAATAATATTATTGATTTAAAAAAAATAAAAAAAGCAAAAACAAAAGAAATAGACTCTTTTGCAGAAAGTATTGAAGAAGAAATCCGTGCTGAAAATTTAAAAATTTTCTGGAAAAAATATGGCTCAACTATAGTGGGGATAATCATTGCAATAGTAATTTTGGCAGGTGTTCACAATATGTGGCAAAAAAAACAGAATGAAGAACTTGAGGCTATTTCATCAAAGTTTGTCGTCGCACAAAATATGATTATGCAAAACAAACAATCTGAGGCTCTTTCCGCTCTTAAGGAGATCTCTCGTGCGGGGAAAAAAGAATATGCATTTTTAGCAAAGTTTGAACATGCAGCATTATTGCAGGAAGAAGCAGATAAAAAAGTTGAAGTCATAGAAATTTACAAAACAATTTCTGAAGACACTAAAGTTAGCGAAGTATTTCGTAATCTAGCATATATATATTATGTAAACGCATTTCTTGATACAAGTGCAGATAAAGACCTAGAAGAAATGGTTAAAAATCTTGTGAGTGATAAATTCCAAAAAGGAGAATGGCATATATTAGCCAAGGAATCTCTTGCTTATTGCTACATCAAAATGGGGAAGAAAGATTTGGCAAAAAATACTTTAGAAGCATTGGCAAAAACTGAAGGGATTCCAAATAATATTGCCGAAAGATGCCGTATAATTTTACCGGGTCTGAGGCAGTGAGAGAAATAAATAGTGGATTTTGAAAGAACACGATTAGATAAGGTAATAAGGAGAAGGTATGGTAAAGATATATCGCAATCAACTATAGAAAAGGCCATTAGAAACAAGGATATACTCGTTAATGGTCAAAAGGTCCCCTCTTCGTTTAAGGTTCTGGAAGAGAGTGACGAAATATATGTTCACGACTCTTTTGGTATTAAAAATATTCAAAAAATTAACAATAACAAGTGGGGGGGGGATAAGTTTAAGGAACTGATAATATATGAAGATGAAAATATTATAGCTATCAATAAACCTTCTGGTTTAGCTGTACAGCTTGGAACTTCAATTAAAACCGCTGTTGATGTTATGGCAAAAGAATATAATTCCGAAGCTAGATTGGTCCATAGAATAGACAGAAATACGAGTGGAATAACAATTCTTTCTAAAAATTTGAAAACTTCACGGTATATGCTTTACCTCTTTAATCAAAAAGAGGTTAGAAAAACGTATATTATGATCGTTTCTTCGGCAGATAATTTGAAAAATGGGGTTGTGGATGCTCAAATTAATAACAAAAGAGCTATTACAGAGTATAAAGTTATAAAGGAACTTGGTGATGGTTTTGCTTTTCTCGAAGCCTTTCCCAAAACAGGACGAATGCATCAGATAAGAATTCATATGCAACACATAGGGTGCCCTATTTTGGGTGACACAAAGTATGGAGGAAAAAAACACAAAAACTTTTGCTTACATTCGCATAAAGTTACCTTTAAGGATTTAGATGGAAAACTAGTCCATTTAATCGCTCCGATACCAGAATATATTTTAAAATACTGTAAACTGTTAAATAATTAAAATATAATATATTATAAATTAGTTTTTTTGATTTATTCGTGCAGTTAGTAATATATAGTTGTTTTATTTGACTTTAATATTATAGTTGTTCCATTTAACATCGACATCGACAAATGTACCTAAAACATCAGTAATCCTTGGGATAGGTCTAGAAAAATTATTTCTTCATTAATTGGAGCAAGTATAACAAAAATTCCCAACTCCATGTAATTTCAACGAATATAGCTTTAAAATTCCCCTCTTGCCGCCTAGAATGAATATAATTCAGACGAGCACGCCAGCGTGGAAAACAACTAAGATTTAGGTATACTCGCTCCAGTTAGCAAACGGGTAATTTTTATTGGCTACCTTCCTTATAATTATATGGGTTTGGAATTTTTGTTATACTTGCTCCAGTTAATGAAGAAATAATTTTTTTAAACCTATCCCAAGAACTACTGATGTTTTAGGTACATTTGTCGATGTCAATGTTAACTGGAGCAGTTATAATATTAAAGTCAAATAAAACAACTATATAGCGAATAGTAACAAGGAGTGATAAAGAAAAATAACAAAATTCCTACATCATAAATGCAAATCTTCTTTTTTGTAACATACTTTCTAGATCCTTTTTAATCACCTCTATATCAACAGTTTTGTATTCGTCATCCTTTTTCGCTCGAAGATTTACCACCTCTTCAATGGAAGAATTTATTTCGTTGAAAAAAATATTAGTGATAAGTGTAAAAAATACAACTAGTATACATAAGAATTTTTGAAAAGAAGGAATCTTATATTTTGTAATATCTGTTGTTTCTACATACATATGTCTAACGAAGTTTACGGTATATGCAGCAGTAAGCATTATGTATACCCCCACTACGGTAATAGAAACATAATCACCATGTATCATAAAAATTCTAAATATATTAAATTTCACTAAAAAATTAAAGAAGGGAGGAATACCTACCATTGCCCAAAGACCAAGAAACATAGTGTAGGAAAAAAAAGGAAGCTCAGAAAAAATTCCAGCTAAATCCTGTTTATATACTATCTTTTTATATCTCTGCACGCCAATAAATCCGGTAAAGAAACAAAAAGAAGCTAAACAATATGAAAATACATACATTACAGCAAGTTTTATTTCCAAAATATCATGGAATGTTGAAAGGATAATTAAAGCGAGACCAATGTGTCCAATTGAAGAATAAGCAATAAACTTTTTTATATTATTTTGTTTATAAGGGGAAATCCCCCCTACAATCATAGACGCAATAGCAATCCAGAATAAAAACTTTTTGAAAAAGAGTATGTTGTTAATGAATAAAATATTAAAAATATTAATAAACACTATAAACAAAATTAATTTCAACACAGTATCTAAAATAAGAATCAATATATTAGAGGATTTGTTATATACAAATATTGACCAGGTATGGAAAGGAGCAGCATTCATTTTAAAGAGAAAATATGTAATCATGAATAGAATGCCAAGCTGGAGAGGGGGGATAAGTTTGTCGTTACTAGTTATAGAAGAAAAAAGAGACATTGAACCAGTACAACTATAATATAAGCTTGCTCCATACAGAAAGACTGCCGACATTACAGCAGATATTATGAGATATTTTTTAGCTGCTTTGGAATTTGTATCTAGTATAAAAAAACATATGGATATACCATATAATTCAAGACCAAGGAAAACAATAAATAAATTGTTAGCTGAAATAGTCATCATTAAAGATAAAATAATTGTGAACAATGTAATACAAGATGTATTAACAACTTGTTTTTTACATTCGCATTCTGAATAGGTATCTGTGAAATATAAAAAACAACATACTACTAATAAAATTTTTAAATGATGAGTATACGTATTATGAGTAAAAAAATTAATTTGAAAATCAATATTAGAAGAGTTGTACATAAATATAACCATAAAACTAATAAACAATATTATTTTTGAAATTTTCGGTATTACTTTTGTTTTATTTTTTTTAGATAGTATAGCAAAAATAGGAATAAATAAAGCCAGTAATATTTCTGGTATAAAATATGCAATTTGGTATAGTAACTCCATCATTCCTTCTAATTAAATAAATTCTGTCTAAATATACACGTAAAATTTATTATTTTCTATGCTTTCGCGTACTTTTGCCTTTTAATTTTTTAACCACAAATTCTTCTTCTACAAATTCCATAATTTCTTCATCATTTATATACAATTCTTCTATAGACTCTTTGTCTCCAATGGAAGAGTCAAGAATTTGATCGAAAGTGATTTCTTCCTCTTCAATAAGGATTTTTTCTTTATCAATGCGATCAATAAGAGGTTTTTTATTGGATTTAATAGGTTTTGTCGGAATAAATTTTGCTGTTGCTATAGGATATCCATAAAGATACTTATCAAGTAAAGTTGCAGCATATAAGTCCCTAGATTTGCTGGAGTCCCCTCCCATAACCACTACAAAAACCCTTTTTCCCTTTCCCTCTGAGTTATATTTTTTGGCAGTTACAAAAAGATTAAATCCAGAAGCATTTGTGAATCCAGTTTTTCCCCCGTCTGCTCCTCTATACCACCTTATAATTTTACAATGGGTTGGGTGTTTATTGTTTCGGTATTTAAACTCCTTTTTTGAAAAATAAGGCCAATATTCCGGAAAGTGCCTATATGTAGCAATGGAAAGAGTAGCCATATCACGTGCTGTTGTAATTTGCCGTTTGTCAGGAACTCCAGAGGCATTTTCAAAATGTGTATGATTCATGCCTAGTTGTTTCGCCTTTTTATTCATAAGTCTGACAAAATTTCTAACACTTCCACACATTCCTTCTGCTAAAACAACCGCTGCATCATTAGCCGACTTAACTAGTATTGCCTCAATTAAATCTGAAACACTAACTTTTTCCCCAACCTTTAAGCCTATTTTTGTTGGGATTTGTGTCGTTGCAAATTTAGAGGTTTTAAATTTAGTGTGAAGGGATACTTTCCCCGATTTAGCTGCTTCAAACAACAAATAAGCGGTCATTGTTTTTGTTAATGATGCAGGATGCCTAATTGCATCAGGGTTTTTAGAAAAAACAACTTTTTTATTATTGGTGTAATCAACAACTATAGCCGCCTTTTTGCAAAGAACTGCTCCAGAAAACGAGCTAAAAATAAAAAAAACTATAAAAATCTTGCGAAAAAACATCCTACGTTTTTTTACTATTACCCCTTTTATATATGGCATTGTACATTAGGCATTTCCTGATTCCAAACAATTCCTACAAAAAACAATTCAGCAATTCCCCTCATAGTTTCGGATTTTTAAAATAATCAAAAAAAGTCTTGGTTTTTCCCTTTCGTATCTAAATTCAAGAAAAATTAACCTATAAAAACTATTCTAACCGCATATTTTGGGACGAATAATATCTTCAAATTTTATACCATTAAATTTCGCTATATCTGGAACAAGGGATACAGGAGTCATCCCGGGCTGGGTGTTAATCTCCAAAAAATACACTTTTTCTCCATCAAAGATGAGATCAACTCTAGTTGTCCCCTTGCATACACATGCCTTATTGGAAATCTCTGCTAGCTCATATATATCCTTTTTATTTTTCTCTTCAATATTTTTATAATCAGCTATATGAACGGCTCCTTCATTGTCATACTTGCTACTGTAATCAAAAAATTCATTTTTAGGAAGGATTTCGATAGCACCGACAGCTACTCCATCGTTAACGTATACAGTAAATTCTCTCCCATTAATATATTTTTCTATCATAACTTCATCGCCATATATCCAGTCCTGATTTTGTAAGAGTAGTAAATCGTTTTTGTTATGAATGATAAAAACTCCAACACTTGAACCATTCGCACATGGCTTTACAACAAATGGATATTCCATAATTGGATTATCAACATCAATATTTTTGATTTCATTTTTGTTGATCGCAATATCTTCTATAACAAGCCCTCCAGCATTTTTAACAAGTATTTTGGAAATCGCCTTATGAAATGCTATCGACGAACCAAGAACGCCACTGTGAGAATATGGTTTTCCAAATATTTCAAGAACTCCTTGAAGGATTCCATCTTCCCCCCCAGTTCCGTGAAGGGCGTTATATATGTAATCCGGATCAGTTCTGTATAGTTCGTCAGTTATGAAACGAAGATTTTTAACTATATCAATTTCGTATACTTCGTACCCCATGCTTCTAAAGGTATTGGCAATATTCTCTCCAGAACGTAGAGAAATTTCGCGTTCAGAAGACCATCCACCTTTCAATACAGTTATTTTATTCATAAAGGGTACTTTTAAATTTATTAACTGGTGACAATACTAGTATAAAAAAAAATCTTGAGCAATCCCTAAAAAACATATAGATTTATCAATATTGGAATACTTTTTAATTATACTTTTTTGGCTAAAACTTTTTCTGAAAGGGCACCTGTGAATATGCCTATGATTAATGAACACATAAACGCTCACAGGGTTAGGGTTATAGGAGCTAATGGCGAGGTTATGGGGATTATGCCAATTGAGGATGCTCTTGATGTCGCAGCGGAGGCTAATCTCGATTTAGTCGTTGTTTCAGAAGAATCTGATCCGCCAGTTTGTAAAATTCTTGATTATGGTAAGCACAAGTATGATCTGCAAAAAAAGAAAATAGAATCTAGAAAAAAACAAAAATTTATCGACATTAAAGAAGTACAATTTCGTCCATTTATAGGTGAGAATGATCTCATGATAAAATGTAGGGCAATTAAAAAATTTATAGAGGCAGGAGATAAAGTCAAAATTGCACTACGCTATAGGGGACGCGAAGTAACAAGGCAGGAAAGTGGATGGGAAGTTATAAAAAAAGTCCAAGAATTTTGTCGGGAGTTTGCAAAAGAAGATAGCCCTCCAAAACTAGAGGGATTTACTATAATTATGATGTTGAGTAAAAAATAAGGAAAAAAATCATGGAAATTTTATTATTGTTGCATATTTTTATTACAATTTTTTTGATACTAATCGTTCTTATGCAAAAAAACGAGGGAGGAAGTTCGCTTTTTGCGAGCGGCGGATCTTCGAACAATATGTTTAATGCGAGAGGTATGTCTAATATGATTACGAAAACGACATGGGTTCTTGGATTTATATTTCTTTCGAATTGCGTGTTTATGGCTTACCTTGCTTCTTCAAATGTCAAAGAATCGCAAAATATTGTTGATACAAGTTTGCCACTACCTCAAAATGAGACCGAAGAAAACAGCAATGGGGCACTTGAAGATAATACTGAAGAATGATTTTATACGTAGAAGATATAAAAAAACTAATACCACATAGATATCCATTCTTAATGTTAGATAGGGTTGATAGTGTTGTCCCCTCTGAGTCTTGTATAGCCATTAAAAATGTATCAAATAACGAATGGTTCTTTGAAGGACATTTTCCGAAATCTCCTATTATGCCAGGGGTTCTTATTATAGAGGCTCTAGCCCAGACGGCATGCGTTTTAGCTGCAAAAACAATTGATACGAATCAGGTATTAGATCTGGTATATTTTACATCAATTGACTCTGCTAAGTTTAAAATACCCGTCGTTCCTGGGGATACGCTGCGATTGGAGGTCTTTATTGAGCAAAGAAGAGGTAATAAATTCTGGAAATTTAATGGGTCTGCGTATGTTGAAAATCAGGTTGTTTGCATATCTGAATTTAGAGCGATGGTTCCTTAACCATATTTTTTAAAATCACTTCAGCTTTTTACTTGTCCTTTATAGCTTTTTGGGTTAAAGTTTCGAGTTAAGGGTTGTAAAATTTTTTACGTACTTATAGGTTTGATATGAACACTGTTCTGAATATAGTTCCAAGAACTTCAGGTGGGAAGAAGTTGGCTCGTAAACTCCGTCATGATGGTTTTGTTCCTGGGATTATTTATGGAGCGGATAGTATCCCTATCAGTGTATCTGTTGGGGCTAAAGAGCTTTCTCAACTCTGCTATCACTCAGCTTTTTTTAACCATATTATTCAAGCAAAAATTGGAGATAAGGTTGAAAAAATTTTGCCAAGAATTATAGATTTTCATCCCGTAACTGATGAGCCGATTCATGTTGATTTTCAAAGAGTTACTTCGGATTCAAAAATTAAAGTTAGTATTTCTGTAGAATTTATTAATGAGGAAAAATCTCCGGGAATGAAAAAAGGAGGTCTCCTTAATATAGTGGTTCATCAGCTTGAGTGTTTCTGTTTAGCGAGTAATATTCCTGAAAAGATTGTCATAGACCTATCTGGAAAAGATATTGGAGAGGGATTTGAACTTTCTGGTATTAGTTTTCCAGATGGAGTTGTACCAGCCCATGCTGAAAGAGATGCAATCATAGCAACGATTGTTGGGGCAAGAACAACAACTGAAAGCACAGAGCAGTTTGCTCAAGAAGAAACTTCTGTCTCAGCTGTTGCCTAAGATTAAAACTACCTTATGATCCTTATTGTTGGACTGGGAAATCCAGGGGTTCGGTATGCCTATACCAGGCATAATATTGGTTTTATGGCAGTTGATTATATAGCAAGAAGGCTTAATTTTTCGAGGTTCCTTAGTGAGTTTAGTTCACTTGTCTCAGAAAAGTTAATTGAAAAAGAGAAAGTTATTATACAAAAACCACAAACCTTTATGAATTTATCTGGAGGAGCAGTTCAAAAAATCGTCTCATTTTATAAAATACCAACGGATTGTGTTTTTGTTATTCATGACGATATAGATCTTGTTTTGTACGATATAAGAATTAAATATGCTGGGGGAAATGGTGGACATAATGGTTTGCGTAGCATTGATGGTGGGGTTGGTAAAAATTATTGGAGGATAAGGATAGGTATTGGAAGGCCTTTCGATAAAAACGAAGTACCAGATTATGTTCTATCAAATTTTTATAAAAACGAACTGCAGAAATTCAGCATTATTTTGGAATTTCTTGCGGAAAACATATGTGAACTCATTTTTAAAGAAAATAAAGAGCAAATTATACAGAAGATTCAACTAATCGGCAAATAACCCATTTAGTTTGGACTTATCGCTGAAATATACTTATTTCAGTCTAATTCCCAAAGAAAAGATATACATATTGCTCCCTCTATCAACTCCCTAGTCTTGTATGCCTTTGCAAGCTACTTGCGGAAGTGTAATACAAACAGAAACATAGGAAAAACAGCTACAACTCCAATAAAACCATAGCTATTGTTTTTTATTACCTAAGGTCTTGTCCAAGTATACATTCCAGATACACTATTCCAATAAACGCCAGATGAAGGACTAGTTTTATGAAATGTGATATTTATAGTAGTACCACTAGAGTTTTGTGCTCCTATAACAGTAAACGTAGTAGGTAGAGTCATACCCTCTGCAGGTCTAAGAGTTATAGTCCTAAGCTTAGTGAGGAAGTTACTCTGATTAGCATTCATTTTCCACTGACCTGGTTTTCCTGAAATTGTTTCTGTACCTTTAAGATTTA
>JAIRWI010000011.1 GCA_031269095.1 Holosporales bacterium | reverse complement strand
TTTTTAAAGCTATATTTCTTGGAATTACTGATATTTTGGGCTTACTTGTTAATACTGAAGTTAAGTGAAATAACTATATCTTAAATTATATTGACGAAAGCGTTGTAAAATGATACAATACTGAAAATCTTATAAAAATATTGCTATAAAACAAGTTTTATATTACATAACTTATAGAAAGGTCTAAATTAAATATATGGACAATATATTTGTTATGATATAATATTAAAAAGGGTAATAGTTTTAATAAAAAGGAAAAATATGTCAAGTTTAAAAAAAATACTAATTCTTTCAGGTATTAGTCTGTGCGTATTGAGTAATAATATTTCATATGCTTCATCAGAATCTAGCGCTGCAATAGAGAGAGAGGGGGGGGGGGGCATGAACCCTTTCGCTACAGTACTGGAACATATTTAGAAGATATGGAACGAGAGTTTCCCGCCACGTTAATGGCTCTAAACTGGGGGGCTAATCCAAATCAGCGTAGTATTATCAATACGGCAAGGGAAATATACGAAAGTATAAAAGAGATTAATCCCAATCGTTCAATTGCCCTAATAACAAAAGACATAGGCAATGCAATCAATGATATTAAGGAAATATTACATATAGAAAGTTGTTCATCTTCTCCAGCTATGTCTAGTGAGGCCATTCAAAGAGTTACCGAATTATCTTACAAGGTTACAGATCTAGTAAGAGTACTGGAAAAACATGCTGCCAAAGTATTCAGCGAAGTATCACCACCGGTGATCGCGGCTCTCAAAAGAAAAAGCATTAGATACGGAGGAAAGTACTCTATACCCCCTTTTGCAACACAAAAAGATAAACAAGTACAACAGATAGAAGAATTGCATACTATTTTCACCCAAATCCCTTCTTTAAAAGGATATACAACACTTCTACAAACTGTCTTCAGAATAATGAAAGACAAACCACGACTAGAGGCAAGAAAAATAGAAATTAGAGAATCATATAAAAAAGAGTATGGTGATGATGCAGAATCATATATAGAAAATGATATAGGACTAGATAATATTAAAAAATATGAGGAAGCTGTTGAGAAGGTAATTTCCTTTTTCGAAAAAGGGATATTGCTAACTGCGGGGTAGGAATAATATACTCTCTCCATTTAACAAAGAGATAATTTTTCAAAACCTATCCCAAGGATTACTGATGCTTCTGGTACATTTGTTAATACTATATAGTTGTTCCAGCTAACAAACGGGTGATTTTTAAAGCTATATTTCTTGGAATTCCAGAGGGTTTTAGGTACTTTTGTTAATGCTAATCTTAACTTGGACAATTGTACTTTCCCCAGTTAGCAACTAGCTTAGTATTCCTAAATGCATCCCTCTGGAATCCCAGAGGGTTTTAGGTACTTTTGTCGTTATCAATATCAACAGGAACAGCTATACTCTCTCCAATTAACAAAGAGATAATTTTTTAACTTATATTTCTTATAATCACAGGTTTTTTTGGGCTTATTTGTTAATGCTATAGTTGGTTAATTCGATAACTAAGTAATTTTTGGAATCATTTCCCCTGAAATCATTGAGTTTTTTGTGTTTATATCAGCTTGGTTGTCGAGTTAATAAAGTATAATGTCAATTGGAACAGATGTCCCCACAATATCACACTACTTTGTCGCAAAAACCCACCATTTTGAGAACTTTTGATTATTGTTTTTTAATATAACTTTTTGACCTATCATTGGAGTAATTAATCTGAATTTTCTTTCTTTTGAGAGCTCTGTAATTTCCTCTAAAGGTTCGTTCCAAAAATGGGTCGAGAGAGCAAGCTTGGCCATATGAACTGGAAGCAGGGTATTAGCCCTCAAATCTTCCGCAGCTTTAACTGTTTCCTGTGGGTGCATATGGATCTGTTTCCAATTTTTATTGTATTGCCCATTTTCTAATATAGCCAAATCAATGTTTTTGAATTTCTTCCCGATATCTAAAAAGTGAGAACCATAACCTCCATCTCCTCCGATAAATATCTTAAAAGAGCTTGGAGTTTCGACCAAAAAAGATGCCCATAACGTTTTATTCTTTTTGTATTTTCTTCTAGACCAATGTCTTGCAGTAAGGCAGTGTATTTTAAATTCGTTTATCGCAATGCTCTCATCCCAATCCATTTCAGTGATGTTTTTGCTATCAACTCCAAAACGCTCGAGGTGAGCTCCTACTCCAAGAGGACAAATCACCGTCTTAAATTTCAACCTTCTTACTGTCTCATAGTCAAGATGGTCCCAGTGATCATGGGTTATAACTAAAAAATCTATTTCTGGGAGATCTTTTGGTTGATAGATATTTGCCCCCGGAAATGCTTTTGGAAAAAATGGGACCGGAGATGAAACTTCGCTGAAAACGGGATCAACAAGTATTCTATTCTCATCGATTTGTAAAAAATATGAGGAGTGTCCAAACCAAACAAGTACCTCTTCGGCTTTGTTTAAATTTATCAAATCTGTTTTTATCGATGGTATTTGCTGTTCACATTTGTTTTGTTTTTTAGCAAAGAGGAAATTAATCAAAGATTCAAACAAATTACGGGGTTTAATAACAACAAACGGACGAACATTTTGAAATTCTCCATTTTTATAATTAGGGGATTTTTCAATTCTTTCTAAACGCTTCCCACTTGGTAAGCTCCCAAATTTTGGCATATCAGCATAAATAGCCAGAGTGATCACAAATACCATAAGTATTGTGCAAATAGCGACCAAAAATTTCATCTGTATTCGAGTTAACGTAAATGGTGTTTAAATTATAAACTATTTTTTTATACATTTCTGCATAATATACTCGTTCCAGTTGGCAATAGGTCAATTTTTTAAAGCTATATTTCAAGGAATTGCATGGGTTTAGCATTTTTGTTGATCCCTAAGTCAGTTAGCATAACTATACTAAAAAAGTACAACAGATCACATCAATTCGTTTTCCTTCGACCAACCGTTATTTGTTTTATTGTGAAACCAAACAACTTGATTATCAAATTCCAAAGTTTTATAACATATGGCTCTATTTCGAGCTAGGCCTATCTGGTTTTTATCAAAAATATCTATAATTTTGTCAAAACTCTGGATGGAATTTGGTAGGGAAGCTTTTCCGTTATATACCAAAAGACACGTTGGTTTATTAATAAATTCAATCTCTGCGGAAATCCAAATGCGAGCGTACATAGCGTCGGTTATTGGCATACTAAATCTACTCCCATGGGGTATATAGCTTAGCTTCGAAAAGGTCCACATCTTAGAATTAAGCACTTTGATCTGCTGTTCGTCTGGATCTTCACATAATAGTAAGACCCTCTCCATCGACTCGTACAATTTTTCACATAATTTAACAGTAATTTGTACGAGATCATCATATGTTACAGAGTAAAACAAAACCTGTTTGGAAATCATGTATTGGTCCTTTCAATATTTTTAGAAATCTTATCAAGGATAGCATTGACGAAAGAAGTAGTTTTTTCATTAAGAAAATATTTAGAAATATCAACGTATTCGTTAATAACTACTGGTATATCGGTTTTTTCAAATTTCATCTCTAAAAGAGCAACCTTTAGAATACATCTACAAATCAGAGGTAGTGACGAAAAAACAGAACTTTCGTCCAAATTCTCCTCAATTATTACTGTTAGATCGGTATTTTTGCTAAAATGTGAAATTAATTTGTTAAAAAACGACATATTTATGTCCTTGTGGATCTCATCAACTTCTATATAGTGAATTTTAAAATTATTCAAAATTTCATTAATATTCTCTCCGGTTATTTCGCACTGATACATGGCTTGAATAGCTGCAATTCTAGCTGAGTGTTTAGAAAGATTGGGTTTTCGTTTTTTATAATTCACAAAACCACTGTAAATGCAAGGCAAGATGGGAGTAATATAATATACTACGATTTTTAGAATTATCCTATGATTCTTTATGAATTATTTCAAAAATGCCTTATTTTTTTTGTTTTTTATCACATATCCACAGGTTTTTGGGCAAAATGTTTATATATCGCATTATGTTTTTACCCATATTGAATCTCACCCAAAAATAGTCTTTAAATACTTACTTAGAAATTATGAAACTAACCCTGATGTCGCATATATTTTGGGGAGGCTTTTTTTGGAAAAAAATGATATAAATATTGCAGAGTATTATTTTAAGTTAGCTATGCAAATTAATAAACATCCCCCATCTATCAATGCCTTAGGAGATATATACTATTCCGACCGAAATAAAATAAAAAAAGCTCTGTACTTTTATGAAAAGGCAGGTAAATCTGGATACGGTCCATCTCAGTTTAATGCGGGAATTATATATATGAAGCATATAAAAAACGCAAAAAAAGCGAAGTTTTGGCTGAAAATGGCATCAAAAAACGAGTTTTTTGATAAGTCTCTCAGAGACGCAGCTGAAAATTATAATAATAGTATTAATCTTCGTACTGATTAAAACTAAGATTGCTACACTCCCTTTCTAGAGAGGGTATCTTGATTATATACTCGCTCCAATTAGTAATATGTTTTAATTTTTAAAGTTATGCCCCCTGGAGTTACACGGGTTTTGGTGTTTGCGTTGATACTAATATCAAGTAAATCAACTGTATACCTCCTTCTTATAGCCTCTTACTATTTCTCCCTTCTATATTTATTATTTTATTTTTCAAAAAAACTTTTTTTTATAATGTAGTATAATCGTTTAACTCGATAACTAAGTAATTTTCTAAGTCATCTCCCCCAGAATCATTGAGTTTTTTTATATTTATTCCCCCTTGGTTGTCGAGTTAATAAAATATAGTTTATCGAGATTTTATAAGTGAGTGTTTTTATACTCGCTCCACTTAGCCAAGAGATAATTCTTTAAAATCTATCCCAAGAATTGCTGAAGTTTTATGTATATTTATCGATATCAATGTTAACTGGAACAACTGTAATGTAAAGTGGGGGGAAAATAAAATATTGTAGGCAGGTTAAATACTTGAAACAATTTGCCTGCCTATTTTTCAAAAGTATTGAAATAAATTTTTGTTCCAAAATATCGTGCATGGAAATATACTATATTCGTGTTAGTTTTCGTAGCGTTTTAAACAAGAGATTTTATGGCAAACAAAAGAGAAGAATCTGCAGTTGGATTAGATAACGGCTTCAGTGAATTGAGCCCTAAAATAGTTGTTATAGGAGTCGGAGGAGCCGGAGGGAATGCAGTAAACAACATGATTCGTTCAAACCTTGATGGGGTTAGTTTTGTGGTTGCAAATACTGATGCCCAATCGCTTAGTCAATCTCTAGTTCCTAGTGCCCATAGAATTCAGTTGGGGATAAACATAACCCAGGGACTCGGAGCTGGATCTAAACCAGATGTGGGTGAGGCTGCGGCCGAAGAATCTGCCAGTGAGATTATGAATTTTATAAAAGGATCTAATATGGTATTCATAACGGCTGGTATGGGAGGAGGGACCGGGACTGGAGCTGCTCCAGTTATAGCAAAAGCTACAAGAGAAGCAGGGATTCTAACCGTGGGAGTCATAACAAAACCATTTTCTTTTGAAGGGGCTAATAGAGCGAAAATTGCAGAGCGAGGAATAGAAGAGCTTCAGCAGTATGTTGATACACTTATTATTATACCAAATCAAAATTTGTTCAGACTAGCTAATGAGAATACGACATTCGCTGATGCGTTTAAAATGGCGGACAATGTTTTGCACTCTGGAGTACAGGGGGTTACCGACCTTATGTTCAAACCGGGGCTTATCAATCTCGATTTTGCTGACATTAGAACGATTATGAGTGAAATGGGAAAGGCTATGATGGGGACTGGAGAGGCAGATGGAGAACGTCGGGCGATTGATGCTGCAGAGGCTGCGATTTCTAACCCGCTTCTTGACGATGTTTCACTTCATGGAGCAAATGGTGTGCTTATTAATATTACCGGTGGATTCGATATGACTCTGTACGAAGTTGATGAAGCAGCGAACAGGATTCGAGAAGAAGTGGAAACCGATGCAAATATAATATTTGGTTCGACTTTTGACGAGAAATTGAGTGGAAAAATCAGAGTTTCGGTCGTGGCTACAGGAATCGGTAGTGTGCGTGATTTATCCGGATTTAAGAGAAACGATATGGTAGTTGGTATGCCTCTAAAAAATAGCGCCACTGCCTCGACGACGAAAATGTTTGAGGAATTGAGCGCAGCACAACAAAAAGTGGGGGCTAATAGTATTCATCATTCAGAACCAGAACAACCAAACGCGCAACATGAATTATCGGAAAATTACCAGGAAATTCGCCTTGATAATCATCTTGGACAAGATAATAACTTCGACGAAAGAGCTCCTCAATTTAGCAGCAAGAAATCTTCTTTTTTTGATATGTTTAAATCAAAATCTTCCAGGGGACAAACTACTGCTACTACTGAAACTATGCAGCAACCATCACAGATAAAAAAAACTATATTCCAAGAGGAACCATTGCAACAACAACCATCGGAACTAAGAGAAAAAAAACAACAGCAACAGCCCGTAATTCTAAATGAAGAAATAGATGATTACGATATCCCTGCTTGCTTTCGTCGTAAAAAATGATAGGGAATTTAAGTAATACACACATAGTGCTAGCTTTATCCGGAACTCTTTGTCTTGTCGCCGTATTGTTTTCTCTTTTTATAAATGTAGTATATAAGTTTAAAAAAAATAAAATCGGCCACTATGAAAGCGGTTTTTCTAATGAAGAAGGTATTAGTTTTTGTGATAAAAAGCGGTATTTAATTCCATTTTTTTTTATTATGGATATAATGATCTTATGTGTAATTGTTTTATTTTTAATTGATATTTACGGTATCCTAGATATTATAAAAATACCTCTGTGTTTATTTACAATCCTGGTTCTTACACATATGCTCATTTATTACAAAGGTTTGATAAAATCTCTGTAGTTTTTTATAGAGATATTTATAAAAAACGCAGATTATTAACTGAATTGGACAAAGTGATCGGTGTTGGCGTATGATGTATATACACTATAGATTTTAAATTTTAAAAGCTATGACAGAATTTCCTAATATCCTCAACATTCATAATGTTATTGTTATTATTTTTTTTGTTATTATTTGTTTACTAATTTTTGCATATTATAAGTTACATAAAGCCAAAAATAATGCTGACTATTATTTAAATGTTATAAGAACAGTTTCAAAAGCTCTACAGAAAAATTATGAGATAGTTGCATTTGATGAGGGAGGAAATGTTATATACACTACACATCCTTCACTTTATCTTTCCAAGACTGAATTTATTAGATCAATTTCCAAGCGTGTTATGGCATCTGCGGGGTTACAACGCTTTCAAAATGCTTTTGAGAAAAATGCTGTGGCGAATGAATTAATTAGCGGTTCTGGGAACGGTCTTTCCAATAGTACAAAAAAGTGGATAGCTAATTCTCATAGTTTGCAAACGAATGAATCCTTGGTTAAAGAAGAGGTCTTTGTTGTTAGTCTTTGCGATGTGAGCAAACATATCGACCACTATGATAGGCTGGTAAATAATCTTGAAAAGCTTGAGATTTTTCTGGATAAGTTTCCTTTTGGAATATTTTATATTAACAAGCTTGGAGTTATTATAGGCGCGAATAGTACCTTATCCTCAATGTTGATGCTAAAAAGGGAAAGGCTAATAGGGCTTTTAATAACCGATTTTATTGAAGAATTTAACAGTAATTTAGCAGAGCAAAGACCAACTCAGGTTACTATAAAACCAAAATTTACTCCCTCATTTAAAGCTGTCTTGATGAAATCTTCTGTGCCGTCAAATTCATCGGGGCAGCCATGGATTCTCTATAAATTAGAGTCAGCTAAAAAATCTTTAAGTAATGTTGTAGATACCGGGAACGAATTTTTAGAACAGGTATCTTTTATGTCTACCCCAATTCCTTCTATTGTTTTCACAGTTAGTGGGGAAATTGTTGCTTTAAATCCAGCGTTCGCAACTCTTATTCAAGATAATATAACTATAGACCAAAATAAATTTCTTCCACAAAAAACAAATATTATTGATTATATCCAAAACAATTATAATTCAAAACAAACTTTTATTGAATATTTACAGGATATTTTTTCTTCTTCTAATTCCCCTCCTCCATTAGAAATAAAATTTCTAAAAGAGGATAGCGTCGCAATGGCGTATATAAGTAAACTGAATATTATTGATAAAAAACTGATTCTAATGCAAATTGTTGACATATCGAGCCAAAAAAGACTTGAACAGCAATTTATACAATCTCAAAAAATGCAGGCAGTGGGCCAGCTCGCCGGAGGTGTGGCTCATGATTTTAATAACCTATTAACTGCTATGATCGGGTTTTGTGATTTACTCCTACAGAGATACATTCCAAGCGATCCATCATACGGAGATGTAATACAAATAAAACAGAATGCCGACAGAGCTGCCAATCTCGTTAGGCAACTTCTTGCTCTCTCAAAACAGCAGACTATGAATCCAAAAGTTATCTCAATAACAGAAAATTTAGCTGAACTTAGTTCACTTTTGCGCAGATTAATAGGAACTAGTATAGATTTTAAAATGGTCCACGAAAGAAATATTTGGCCTGTTAAAGTTGATAATAGCCAGCTTGAACAGGTTATTATAAACCTCGTAGTAAATGCACGTGACGCGATGGAGGGAAAGGATGATGCAGAGCTAGTTATAGAAAGCAAAAATTTTTCAACCGATACTGAGTTTAAGTGTTTTTATGATATAGCTCCTCCAGGGGAGTATATCTTAATAGAGGTAACTGATAACGGGATTGGAATTTCTCCGGAAGCGATTAAACATATTTTTGAACCATTTTTTACCCAAAAAGAGTCGAAATCTGGTACAGGTCTCGGTTTATCCACAGTATCAGGAATTATTAATCAAGCTGGGGGTTTTATAAATGTTATATCGAAAGAAGGGGAGGGATCTACTTTTCAGGTGTATCTGCCTATGTATCATGGGCCTGAATTAATTCAGGACAATAATTCAAATGATATTGTTTTTAAGGATTTAAGCGGTTCTGAAACGATACTTATTGTTGAAGATGAAGATGCAGTTCGTATGTTCGCATCGAGAGCTTTGAGGAATAAGGGGTACAGGGTAATTGAGGCAAATTGTGCGGAAGAGGCTTTAAGGATTGTGCATAATGGAGAGAAATTCGATTTGCTAATAACTGATATTATAATGCCTCGTATGGATGGCCCAACCCTTAATAATAAACTGAGAGAAATCGTGGGAGATTTAAAAACGATATTTATGAGTGGATATACGGAGGATACTTTTAGGAAAAATCTTGGTAAGGACTCAGAAATACATTTTTTACAAAAACCATTTACGTTAAAAAATCTTGCGATCAAAGTTCGTGAAGTTTTGAGACCGTCATAGATTTGCTCCGTTATGTCCAACTCCCCTTGGAATTCCAGAAGGGTTTTAGGTACTTTTGTTAATACTATAGTTGTTACAGTTGACAAACGGGTGATTTTTAAAGCTATATTTCTTATAATTACAAGTTTTTTGACTTATTGGTTAATGCTAATCTTAACTGGAACAACTGTACTCTCCCCAGTTAGCAACTAGCTTAGTTTTCTGAACGCATCCATCTGGAATTCCAGAAGGTTTTTAGGTACTTTTGTTAATACTATACTTATTTCAGCTAGCATCAGTAATTCTTGGGATAGGTTTTAAAAAATATTCTCTTTTCTAACTGGAGAGAATATATGCTCTAAATTCACTCCCCCAAAGGAGTTGATTTATTTGACATTAGTATTACTACAAACGCTAAAATCTTGGCAATTACAAGAAATGTAGGTTGAAAAATATTCTTTTCGCTAACTTGAGAGAGAGTATAGCATACTCCTTTTGCCCACAACTATTCCCCAACATATAATGAGAAATTGGATTTTTTTATTATGTAATGAATTATCGTTGATCCTCAAACGCATTTGTTTTTTATAATATAATTGATTTATAGTTGATTCAGTTAACCTTAGTATTACTACAAACGCTAAAATCTTGGCAATTACAAGAAATGTAGGTTGAAAATATTCTCTTTTCTAACTAGAGAGAGAGTATATACTATCAAACGCGTGTATGTAAGCCGTTTTCTTGTACGGAAAAACACATTACTTATGTTAGAATAATTTTTGTATAAAACCTTGCTATAAAAAAATATGGAATTTAAAACAGAAACGCATTGGCGAACTCATACTTGTAATGAGCTTAGTCGTAAAAATATTGGTCAGAATGTTAGATTATCTGGTTTTGTTCACAGAGTGAGAGATCATGGTGGTCTTCTTTTTATAAATCTTCGAGATCATTATGGGGTAACGCAATGTATTCTTGAAGAAATTGAAGGAGAACTTTTTGATAGGGTCTCAAGATTGTTTGATGAAACTGTTCTAAACGTAGTTGGAAACGTTGTTGAAAGGCCAGAGGGGACTAGTAATCCTAGTATAAAAACTGGAGAAATCGAGGTTGTTATAAAGGATATTAAAATACTCTCCGCTCCATATACAAGCGCCCTCCCTATTCAGGTTAATGCAGAAAATGAATTTCCAGAAGAAACCAGATTAACATATAGGTATCTCGACCTAAGAAGAACGGATATCCATAATAATATAATACTTCGTTCTAAAGTTATTGCAAAAATAAGAAATGAGATGAATTCCTTGGGGTTTCTCGAAATGCAAACCCCAATTTTAACAGCATCTTCTCCAGAAGGAGCTAGGGATTATCTCGTCCCCAGCAGGATTCATCACGGTAAGTTCTATGCTCTCCCGCAAGCTCCCCAACAGTTTAAGCAGCTTTTTATGGTTTCTGGTTTTGATAGATATTTTCAGATTGCCCCGTGTTTCCGCGATGAAGATGCAAGAGCAGATAGATCTCCAGGAGAGTTCTACCAGCTCGATCTTGAGATGAGTTTTGTTTCCCAAGAGGACGTATTTGAGGTCGTTCAAACCGTTATGCACAACACATTTAAAGAATTTGCTCCAGAAAATTATTTGGTAACCCCACTTCCTTTTCCTCGCATAACATACAATGATTCAATGTTGCATTATGGTAGTGATAAACCGGATCTCAGAAATCCACTCATTATCGAAGATGTTTCTGATATTTTTGCAGCATCGAATTTTACAGCATTTGCTGGAAAAGTAGTTCGCTCTATTAATGTACCTGGTTCCGGATCTAAGTCACGGAGTTTTTTTGATAAGATGAATGATTGGGCTAAGGAGGTTGGCCTTCCTGGACTCGGATATATCTTCAAAGAATCTGAAACGGAATTTAAGGGACCAATTGTTAAATTTTTAAACGAAAATGAGTTACAAAATATTGCTGGTATAAATAAAATGTCAAAAAGTGATGTTGTATTTTTCGTATGTCACAACAACGAAAAGGATTGTTGTAAGATCGCAGGATTGGTTAGGCAAAAGCTCGCTTCTGAAATGGATAATATAATAGAAAAGAATTCATACAGGCTGTGCTGGATTGTTGATTATCCGATGTATGAAATAAACGAAGAAACGGGCCAGATAGATTTTTCACATAATCCATTTTCGATGCCACAAGGAGGACTCGAGGCGCTTAACACCCTCAATCCACTCGATATTAAGGCATTTCAGTATGATATTGTTTGCAACGGGAGCGAACTTTCAAGCGGTGCTATAAGGAACCATTTGCCAGAGGTTATGTATAGAGCATTCGAGATAGCTGGATATGATAAAAATGTTGTTGATAACAAATTCAGAGGGATGATCAATGCTTTTAAATGTGGAGCCCCCCCTCACGGTGGATGCGCCCCTGGAATTGACAGAATAGTCATGATGCTCGCGGGGACAAATAATATTAGGGAAGTCATAGCATTCCCATTTACACAAAAAGCTGAAGATCTTATGATGGGGGCCCCCGCTGAGGTTTCGCGACAACAACTGGAAGAGCTTCATATCACGGTGTTACCTAAAATAAAAAAGTAGGTTCAGTTTGTTTTTATTTTTTATAGACGAAAAAGTCAGATACATTACTAGCAATATTAAGTAATTTGTTTACATACGTATGTATACTCGGTCTAACTAACCTAAGTTTCGTGTAAGGAAATGAAAAACCATTAACATAGAGATTCACCCCTATAAGCGCTTTGCAACCACTACACTTAGATGATTTACCATATAAGAGGTTAGATATTTATAGCACAAAAATCATAGGATTATTTGCATCAATATTATAGAAAATCCTTATCTTATATGAAACTCATTCTAGTTAGTAATGGGGTCTTTTAGGCTATATTTCAAGGAATTACACGGGGTTAGCATTTTTTAAGAGGTTAGATATTTATAGCACAAAAGTCATAGGATTATTTGCATCAATATTATAGAGAATCCTGTTTTCTTATATGAAATTCTAGTTAGTAATGGGGTCTTTTAGGCTATATTTCAAGGGACCACACGGGGTTAGCATTTTTGATGATATCAATGTTATACTCTCTCCATTTAGCAAAGAGATAATCCTTCAAAACCTATCCCAATAATTACTGATGTTTTAGGTACATTTGTCGATATCAATGTTAACTGGAACAACGATATAACAACAACAAATCTATCTTCACCAACTTTAAGGGGGAGATACACATATAGCAAATATGAAAAAAATGTGGAATTTTTGAGAATGTCTGTATAATAAATACGTTCTGTATTCATAAAGATTATTATGACGAAGAAAAAACGGTATAGAAGAGGCAAAAGAAAATCACTGTTGTCTGTGCTGTTTAAGTATCTTACATACTCTTTTTTTGCAGGCATCTTGACTGTTTTTTGTGTCGTTTTGTATTTCGCAAATGGTATGCCGGACTTGAATAATCTTCAAACCGCTATTAGAAATCCTTCAGTTATCGTTCAGACATATGATGGCGAAATTGTAGCTTCTTACGGAGATATGTATGAAGATGTCGTAGAGGTTAAAGACCTCCCCAAGTATGTACCAGAAGCGTTTATGGCTGTCGAAGACAAGCGTTTCTTATATCACTTTGGTGTGGATTTCATAGGTTTCTTTAGGGCTTTGTATAAAAATTTTATTTCAGGAAAGGTTGTCGAAGGTGGATCTACTATAACCCAACAGCTAGCAAAAAACATATTAATAGGGGAATCCATAGTTACTCATTACGATAAATCTATCGCACGAAAGGTAAAAGAGCTACTACTTGCAGTGTGGCTTGAACACAAGTTCACTAAATCTGAAATTATGATGATGTACCTTAATAGAGTGTATTTTGGGGCAGGGACATACGGAATAGATGCTGCATCGCGAAAGTATTTTAATAAACAAGCAAGATATTTAAGTATATATGAATCTGCAATATTGGCGGGGCTTCTTAAAGCACCTTCAAAGTATAGTCCTTCAAGTCATTCAAAAAATTCTAAAGAAAGAGCTAGGATCGTTCTTGAAGCAATGCAAGAGCAAAAATTTATAAAAAATGCAGATGAAATTGAAAATAAAGAATCTGGAACGGCGTTTTCAACTGAAAACAAAATAGAAAGCAATCGACTGTATTTTGGGGATTTTGTATATGAACAGGCAAAAAAAATACTCGGTGATATCGAAGATGATATAACCGTTGTAACAACCCTAGATCTTGACAAACAAAAAGCAGCTGAGGAAGCGGTAAATTTTTATTTTGATTCAGAGTCTGAACGTTATAAATTTTCCGAAGCTGCTTTTATATGTATTGATAGAAATGGAGGGGTTTTATCAATGGTTGGAGGAAGGAACTATACCTCTTCCCAATTTAACAGAGTTACACAGGCATTTCGTATGCCAGGCTCAGCATTCAAGATATTTGTTTATGGAGCAGCGATTGAATACGGTTATCAGGTTGATGATAAAATTTCTGATGCACCGGTTAAAATTGCTGGTTGGAAACCAAAAAACTATAAATGGAAAGAACAGGGAGAAATGTCAGTTCTAGAGGGGTTCACCTATTCTGTTAATACTGTCTGTATTAGACTCGCTCTGCAAATAGGAATTAAAAGAGTTGCCCAATTTGCAAATAAACTCGGAATAAGCAATGTTTCGCTTAATGATATGAGTGTTTCAATAGGAACCACCCCCGTTACCCTCAAAGATTTAACATGTGCATATGCAACTTTTATGGATGGTTTGCCAATATGGTCTTTTGCCATAACAGAAATTAGAACCAAAGATGGAAAAGTTTTGTATAAAAGAGGACAAGAAAAAAGACATAGGATTATTGATCAGGAAGTTCTTGAAAATTGCCGTATTCTTCTTAGAGAGGTTATAAGAAGAGGAACAGGAAGGGCAGCAAATGTTGATGAAAAAATATACGGAAAAACTGGCAGCAATGGGGATGATGATGCCTGGTTTATTGGCTTTTACGACCCTAAAAACAACAGTAATGGTGTTAATGACACTGGTTTTGCAGTGGGAACTTGGATCGGTAATGATAATAACAAATCCAAAATGACACACGATTCTACGGGAGGAAGGATCCCTGCACGTATTGCAGCAAGATTTTTCAAGAATGTCATATATTTGAATAAAAATAATGGGAATAATGTTGAAAACTCAAAAAAAACGAAAAATGCTATGGACTCAGTTTTAGATAGATTATGAAAGATATGTTTCTTGTCGAAAGATTTGAAGAAATGCTTATAGCTGAGAGAAATTTGTCTCCCAATACAGTGTCAGCTTATATAAAAGATGTTAAAAAATATCTAGAATTTACACAAGGGAACCTTGAATCTGATATGAGTGTATACATAGAGTTTTTGAAAAAAAATGATTATACACAATCGTCAATTTTTAGAAATATTTCCTCTCTTCGTCAGTTTTTTTTGTTTCTTGTTGATGAAAAAATAATAGAGAAAAATCCAATGCAAAACGTAAAACTGAAAAACAAAAATATCCCATTACCTAAAGTTTTGTCGGAAACAGAAATGAGAGGATTACTTAGTTTTGTTGAATCAAAATTTGATAAAAATACAATTCGCCTAAAATGTATGCTTCAAATACTGTATGCAGGAGGTCTTCGTGTTTCGGAACTTGTTTCCCTTAAACTTGATTCTATAATAGTAGATAGTGAATCTAAAAAATGTATGTTAATAGTTTTTGGCAAGGGAGGGAAAGAAAGATTTGTCCCCTTACACGATACCGCTTTGTCTACTCTTGAGGAGTACCTAAAAATTAGAGATTCGTTTACCGGATCAACAAAGGGATTTAACAATTTTTTGTTTGTAAGTGATTTATCGGGAAGTGGACATGTGACTAGACAAGGATTTGCGAAATTACTTAAGAAAATGGCGACTGATTTTGGAATCGATCCGAAAAATATTTCTCCCCATGTTATAAGACATGCCTTCGCAACGCATCTACTCCAAGGTGGAGCAGACCTCCTTAGTATTCAAAAATTGTTAGGACACCTCAATATTTCAACGACACAAATATATACACATATAACTAATAACAAAATGAAAACCCTTGTGGAAAAGCACAGTAATTTGGAAAAACTTGACATATTTAAAAAACATTACTGAGTTTATAGGTTGACTGCTATGGGGTAATCATTTAAACTGTGACTGCAATTTTGGTTTTTAATATGGAATAGAAGGTAGTTATGAGTACTTCCTTTGCCAAAGGACCTGGTAACGACATCGTCCAAAGAAAATGGATTTTAATAGATGCAGAAGGGGTTGTGCTTGG
Source organism: Holosporales bacterium (assembly GCA_031269095.1). Classification (GTDB taxonomy): domain Bacteria; phylum Pseudomonadota; class Alphaproteobacteria; order RUG11792; family RUG11792; genus JAIRWI01. The sequence continues at coordinate 2,212 of JAIRWI010000011.1, read as the reverse complement.
CAGACTCGCTGTAATTATTGCTAATATACTTCGTGGGAAAAATAAAAGTTTTTTCACGCCTCATGTTGATTGTGGCGATCACGTTATAGTTGTAAATGCAGATAAAGTTAAACTGACCGGGAACAAGCTTACAGACAAATTTTTCTATTGGCATACAGGGTATCCGGGGGGAATTAAAAAACGTAATATGAAGGATCTGCTTTCAGAAGCTAAGGATGATAAAGTTGTCCACAATGCTGTTAGAAGAATGATTTCGAAGGGGCCGTTGCGTTCTGATATCATGAAAAAGCTTAAGGTTTATAAAGGGGGGGAACATCCCCATGGAGCTCAAGCCCCAGAAATTTTGGATGTGGCCGCTCTAAATAGTAAAAATAAAAGGAGTTCGGGTAAATAATGATTTCAGAAAGCATTTTGGAAACGATAGTTTTAAAGGATATTGTTGAGCCTATACAGGAGGAAGTTCTTCTAAGAGAGCAAAAACTGGATGGACAAGGTAGATCATATTCGACGGGGAAAAGAAAGAATGCAATTGCTCGGGTTTGGATAAAACCAGGAACTGGTAAGATTTTAGTGAATGTTCAAGATCAGGAAGCTTACTTTTCAAGACCAGTATTGCGTATGCTTATAAACCAGCCTTTTGTAATCACAGATAGAGAAGGCCAATACGATGTATTTTGTACCGTTGTTGGTGGTGGACTTTCGGGACAGGCCGGAGCTATTAGACATGGAATTAGCAAGGCTCTGGTATTGTACGAACCGATTCTTCATGCAGCCTTAAAGACTGGTGGTTTCTTAACGAGAGATCCAAGGGTTGTTGAACGTAAAAAATATGGACACCGTAAGGCTCGTAGAAGATTCCAGTTTTCTAAGAGATAATTGGTACTGTTATATTATTATAAAAGCAGTAGTTTATACGGCACATGTAGAGTGTGAGTTTCATCGATGATAATGATGCTCATTAAGTCTTGTACAGATATCCTATTGCAATGTAGCAACACTTGTGGTGTATGGAAAAAACTTTGTGATATATTATTACAAAATAGGGAGAATGGTTGATATTGTACAGGATGCCAGGCGTTTTAGAACTTTCTTTTATATCTAAAAATTTTGCTTATGTAGAAATACTGCGAGGTGTTGATTTAAAAATCAAAAATGGAGAAAGTGTTGCTCTTGTCGGAGAAAGTGGGTCTGGAAAATCAACACTACTGCATATAGCCGCCTTGCTCGATAGACCCTCCAGTGGAGATGTTATTATTGAGAATCAAAAGACAGATAATTTAGATGATTCTGAAAGGACCTGTATAAGGCGCAAAAACATCGGTTTTGTTTATCAATTTCACAATCTACTAGACGAATTTAATGCAATCGAAAATGTAATGTTGCCTTTAATTATTTCTGGAAATAATAGAAAAGACGCCTCTGAAACTGCAGAAATACTACTGGTATCAATAGGACTTAAAGATAGATTGCTACAATATCCTAAAAAACTTTCTGGTGGGGAGCAACAAAGAGTAGCTATAGCGAGAGCACTAGTTATCAAGCCCAATATTATTATAGCTGACGAACCAACGGGAAACCTTGATAACAAAACCTCATATCAAGTTTTTGAAATGTTTTTAGATTTGATTCAAAATAAGGGGATGGCCCTTTTTATGGCAACACATAATATGGAGCTCGCAAATATGTTACAAAGAATAGTTTCTCTCAAAGATGGACAATTATGGAGCTAGAATTGTATAATTGTTAACGCAGTTAAATTTAGGAGAGATGCCAGAGTGGTTGAATGGGGCGGTCTCGAAAACCGTTATACGTTTAAAGCGTATCGAGGGTTCAAATCCCTCTCTCTCCGCCACCAAGCTGTGTCTGGACACAGTTTTTATGTTTTTTGTAATTTCCTATAGACCCCAGTGTCCTTAAGGGAATGGAGGGTGTGTCTGTGTGTTTGTATCGAAGGTTCACAAATCCCTCTCTCTCCGCCACCAAGCTGCGTCTGTACACAGTTTTATGTTTTTTGTAATTTCCTATAGATCCCAGTATCATTAAGGGAATGTAGGGTGTGTTTGTGTGTGTGTATCGAAGGTTCACAAATCCCTCTCCGTCAAGATTTGTCGCCAGAACAAACTCCTACTAATTTTCGGAGATGCGCTAGAACCGTTAAAATATAAGGGGTAGCATGTATTGGCATGATACTTCGATGGCTTGATGTGTTGCA
>JAIRWI010000039.1 GCA_031269095.1 Holosporales bacterium | reverse complement strand
TGTGTGTGCGCCTTTTGTATATCTTTCTTTGACATTCATCATTCATCTTACAACTCCTATTGCGCTGAAGCAATTCGCACTAAAGTGCAAGGTTTGTCACCGACCAATGGAAAATAAAGCCATGTATAGCTAATTCTGAGAGGTCAATGTTTCGCTTTTTAAAAACTGGTAGGGTTACGTCCCAAAATAATTAACGAAAATCGGTAACTCTTTGTAAAATCACGATATTATTTCCGCCAGCGGAAGAAAAGATATTGTTCTATTGGACGCGCGCTCCACCAGATTTTAGGGAAATTTTATAGAGAATATTTTTATCCTAATTGAGTATATGCATAAGGAACGCGCTGTATCAGAGGCCTTGTAGATGTCGACGTTAACACAAATCGACAAAAGGTCGTCGTACGTCCATTCTCCAAACCGTCCAATCTCCCCAAAAATCTCCGGTTTTTCTCTGAAGAAGGGGTCACGGAGATTTTTCGCAGTTCCGCTGTAAACGCTGATTCTGAAGCAATTCGGGACATTCCTTAAAACCGCCGTTTTCATGTTGCGGAGAATTTTGTGGTCGAGCGGATGTCTCGATGAAGCTGTGACCAGTGCTATAGATTAGCTGCAATTATGGGAGATTGCTGAGTTCAGCACAACTTGGTTCGGACAAAATATCGAAGGAAGAGAAGTAATGGTCGAAACTAACGATAGTTGCTGAAAAAACAGGGCACTGACGCTATTTATTTTTTTACAAAACTGCTAATATTACCAACTGCAATACTCAAACCTTCATAACCTGGCATTTCTAAAAAATTTACACTTTTCAATTTATTCTTCTTATGCTTACATTTTTTCCACAATTCTTCACAAAGATTCATAAATTCATATTCCAACATATCAACTTCAGCCGAATTATTCTCATTTTTTCTACGTGCTTCTTTAACTTCATCTAGCACTTTAGTTGCACCAAGTAGGCTTTCCTTATCCTTAATCTTTTTTATTGCTTTTTTAGCTTTTTCAACATTCTCTCTAAATTTGGGACGCACAGACAAATCTTTAACGCTACATTGTTCGAAAGTCGGCCCCATATAGCCAGAGCCAGAAGTTAATTGAATAGATTGCGTGCACTGTGCAGAAATACCACCGAATGCTACGCCTAGTCCCCCTCGAACCATCGCATGGCTATATTCAATAAATAAAATGCAAGCAACAAAACACCTTTTCATTTTTCCCTCCTATAAGGAACAAACCATATGACAATATAAGCACACTTTTCTTATTATATCAAGTTTTCTTGGTTGTATTGATTTTTTTTCCTGATATTTGCATTTTCCTAATCCTTTTTTATTAGCGTCTTTATATTCAAAACTAACATGATCAGTACCATTGTATGTGATACTTCCTGTATATCCAATATACAATAAATATGCCAACGCACATACGGATATTGCTTTCGCAACTACCCTCTCATCCTCGTAATACTCCAGAGGTATATGTCCAAATCTGAGGTCCTTGCCAATGCACATTCTATATAAATTCTCAGAAATATCATCGCCTTCAAAATAAAATTCACTAAGTCTTGGGACTCCAACAATTGTTCTCATTTCTTCAAATTCAATGGCGGGATCTTTTCTAAAGTTTAGCTTTTTACCCCATGTCTTTGCAGACGTGATACTTTCGGACTCATTATGGAACAATCCTTCTCTCATGCCACCATAGTAATAGCGACCTAAGAAGTAAGTTTTTAATCCAGAACAATAAATTATTTCCTTACAAAATCTCGCTCTATTTCTTAAAAAATGGTACCAATGAACCATTTCATGAAATATGATTGTATCTAAAATATAATTATCTTGTATAGGAATTATTTCCCTGTAACCATTGGTTGCCTGCCCTATTGCTATAGAACTAAGATCTTTGTTTTTTGCCTCAGAATTAGCGATGTATATCATGCTATTCACATGATTAAACATAGTTAAAGTTGATTTATCATCAAAACCACTTATGAGTTGGTGCTCATCAGCAATGCCTATTTTTAGGCTTCTTGCTTGGTTTCTATCACATATAAACATTGGATTTTCATTTTTTATGACATCGTACTCGGAATCTTTGTAAATTTTACTATAATTTTTATTTACATAACTTCTTCTTATTTCAATGAGAAGCCGATATAAGAGCACTCTTCCAACAGGTGTAGAAGCTATTTTCTGAAAGTTTTTTATAAAGAGAATATTGTGTTTATTTAAGTAAGTTAAGCCCAAAATCCGATTTTGCGATAACTCTGCATTGCTATCATTGGACGGCAGAAAACCAGCGTTAATATAATATTGTATATCAGAGTTGTTCTGCATCTTTTCCCCATTTGATGGCGTTTTCTTAATTGCAAGCACCCCAAACATTTCCATATACCATCTGGTTATTGGATCAGTATCAGGATTAGTGCATGGAACATTCGCGCATGAATATATGGCCGCCTCTTCTGTGGTAGGTTGTCGGCCGTCTGCAGGGAAACAGATGAGATAATGGCCTAATTTGGCTGCTGATGAAGGCATAACTTCTTCTCTGCCACCTTTTCCATCCTTCTTCTCTTCTTCCTCTCCTCTGCTACCTTCTCCTTCCTTATCTTTTTCTTCCTTCTCTCCTTCATGTTCCTTTTCGTTTCCATCGCCTTCTCTTTCTTTTTCTGATGTTGGAGAATTTTTAGGCATTGCTATAAATATGAAATCGTCTGGATCTATTGGATGTTGGAGAGCGGAGCTTGAAGATGATGAACTGCTACTAGACAATGAGGAAGAGCTACTGGATGAAGTAGAAGACGATGAAAAACTATCACTTTCTCCTTTTCCACCACCTTCACCTTCTTCTCTACTATCATTCTCTTTTTCTTTTTTAATCACTGATATTAAAGAGCTGCTAGATAAGTTAGATGGAAAAAAAGGATTCGATAGTTTTCCTTTGAATACCATGTATGGAGTAGAGACTGTAGACGACGATAGTGGAGTCGCAGATGGCAAACTGCTCGTAGTAGTACTCGAACTAGAAGAAGACGAACTACTCAAACTAGAGGAACTAGGAATGGGTAACTGTGTTGCTTTAATGTTACCTAAAAATTCTAAAGACAACGACTCCGCTGGCAGGCTGAATAACTGAGGCGGAGGAGATGAAGA
>JAIRWI010000021.1 GCA_031269095.1 Holosporales bacterium | reverse complement strand
ATATCCTCTATCTCATCTTCTGGACTTCCCAAATAAGGAGCAGGAGTAGATGCATTAGTATAGTTATTTATTCCAAATAAACCTAATATGATAAACCCTTTATATATGTACTTGTTCATGAAACTTATTTCCTCCTTAATATGTTATAGTTATATTCTATCATTAAAAGGTTAAAAAAGAGTTAATGTTTGGGGGAGAATTGCTTAATACTAAAAAAAACTTTTTCTATTTAATGTTTCAAAAATTTATCTACTGTTAATTATAATCCTTATATAATGATTGCTAGCTCCATTTAAAATGTTAAATTCCAATGTTTTTCCATAAAAATATAGTAAATACCAAAGAAACTTTCAAAGATGCACTAAACAGTAAGTACGCTATCGGTGCGTTTAATTTTTCAAATATGGAAATACTTCAGGCCATAGTAGAAACGGCAAACGAAGAAAAGGTATCGTGCGTTATAATACAGGTCTCAGAATCTGCCATAAAATATATGGGAATGGAATATCTGTTACATATGGTCAAAGCCAGTGCGGAAACAAGTAGTGTTCCTCTCTGCTTACATCTAGACCATGGAAAAAGCTTCGATATATGTGCGCAGTGCATAAATTTCGGTTTTTCGTCGGTTATGATAGATAATAGCTATTTGGAATTTGATGATAATATTGAATTTACGAAACAGGTTGTTGAATACGCAAAATCTAAAAATGTATCAGTGGAAGCGGAAGTTGGGATTCTTTCAGGTATAGAGGATGGTGTTAATGCATCGGAAGCTGATTCATTTTTAACCGACCCGAATCAGGCTGCAGAGTTTATTGAAAAAACTGGAGTTGATAGTCTTGCTATTTCGATAGGGACAAGCCATGGCCCCAATAAGGGAAAAACTGGCAGTCCGAATTTAAATATAGAAAGACTATCTGAAATCAAAAAAAGAATTGGGAAAGATTTTCCACTTGTTTTGCACGGTGCCTCTTCTGTTTATCAAGATATAACAAAAATATGTAACGAACTTGGAATGGAAATCAAAAATGCCTTTGGTGTAAAAGATAGTGATATAAAAGAGGCAATAAAAAATGGAATAGCTAAAATAAATGTAGATACTGATGTAAGATTAGCATTTCTAGCTGGGGTATTGGAAAGTTTGCGAGATAATAAAAACAACATAGATCCGAGAAAACATTTAGGAATCGCAAAAAAAACAGTAAAAGAGGTAATTAGAAGAAAAATACGAACATTTTTACCCGAATATTGATTTTTAACACGAAAAATTAGGAGATTTTGTAGGATATTCCATCTACCTTAACATTTAGATAAACACCTCTGTATTCTATACTAGAACCAATAGGTTAGTTTTTTAAAAAATATCCCAAAGGAAAGTGAGAGTTTTTGTTCTTTATAGTTATCTCTATTGGCATTATATACTCACTCCAGTTAGCGAAGAGATAATTTTTTTAGAACCTATCCCAAGGATTACTGATGTTTTAGATATATTTATCGATGTCAATATTAGATGGAACAAGTATAATAGTTTAACTCGATAACCAAGTAATTTTTGAAGGCATTTCCATCAGAATTATTGAGTTTTTTTGTATCTGTATCAGTTGGGTTATCGAATTATAGTTGTTCTAGTTGACTTTAAATATCAATAAAAATACCAATTCCACATAATTTCTGGAAATATAGTTTAAAAAATTAATCCGTAAAACCAAGCTTTTACTACTCACACTGGAAAGAACACACTACAAAACCTGATAAAATTTTACCAGGTTTTGTTAGTTTATTTTAGAATTCTGCATTACTCACTAGAGGCTTTTTCAGCTGTCAATTTTTCAAATTCTTTACTTATCCCAAAAACAGACATTATCCAAAGGGCAGTTATAATAAGTACAATCGTTCCTAAAATATTAACCATACTGGAAAGAGATACCCCTCCCCCTACTATCATAAGGAGTGTAGACTGAATTGCGGCTCCACCAGACTTTCCTCCTCGACCAGCAATGATTTCAATTGCCGCTTGCCCTTTAATCTTCATTTCCTGATCGAGAGGAATAAACGCCATCTGTTTTGTGGAATCAAATAGAGAGTATTTTACCCCTTTAGAAAAAGAGTTTTGAATAAATCCAGTATATACCGCAATCACAAGAACGCTTGCCCCGCATATCGTAGCAGTCATTCCCATTGCGTTTTCATACATAACTGCTCCATAAAAGACAGTCGCCGTTATAGCAATAAAAATAGGGGTAATAGCCGCAGCAACTTTCCATGAAAATATGCGTAAAATATTTGTACCTATCAACATAACGATAATAGTAACGCTGCCTGTTATAAAAGAAAGTTTTCCCATAAAGGCATTGTAATCATTCGCATCAGGGTACAACATTTTGATTTGCCCCTTAAAAACGCATTCGACGAGATTTATCGATATTCCATACGCGAGAGGAAGAATAGCAATCATTAAGAGGTATTTTGAGGTTACTATGCATTTTAAGCTTTTCAAAAAGCCAAGATTTATCTTCTCTTTTTTCTTTTTTCCTTCACCAGGGGCGTATAGTTTGGGGTCAGTTAGCACTTTTTTGTTCATCCACCTATATAATCCAATAACAAGCAGGCCGAAGAAAATAACTGCTCCTGTTTGATATTTTAGATTTTGCTGGAATGTATCGGTAAGTCCAAGAGCATCTCCTTTTTTAGCTAGTCCGGCACATATAACAATAACAGTACCGGAAGCGAGCAAGCCAAAATTCCCAACAAAACCGAAAAGACTATAAAATCTCCTCGCTTCTTTAACTCTTGTTATTTCATTCGCAAACTGCCAGAAAAGAGCTCCCAAGACGACACTTCCCCAGAGTTCAGCTAGTATATAAAAAAGAGCATAGCTCCAGTTTCCGATAACTGGCCAAACCCAGTGCAATGTCGGCCAACTTGCCTGCAAACTTGCTATTGTATCAGCAGACATGTGAATATAATCACGAAGAGGATATAAAATAAATCCAAAAACAACGTAAAATCCCAAAAAAAACGTTACTATAACGTAAAACAATTTTTCTTTTGAAAAAATATTTGCGAGTTTTACGAAAACCATCATGGACAAGATAGCAGCAGGAGTAACCCCGTAAAGCTTAATAAAACCGAGCGTTTCTGCTCCCCCTCCCGTGGCTTTGGTAACCATAAGGGTATCTTTAAGATCCCTAACGAGGGTATATATAAAGAGTATGCCAAGCATCATAAGTCCCATCGGCAAAAACTTTTTTAGTTCAAAATTGTGAACCGGAAAAAGAATTCCTCTCCATTTTGAAAATTCAGGCGTGGCGGTGTTTTCTTCTACTCTATCTTTATTGCTCATAACGCTTAGTCTCCGTGTTTTTAATAAAAATAACCTATAACAAGCCATATGTTACGAAAATATCACTTCATTTTCAATGGAAATCTCATATAAAAAAAGCTTATAATTCTTGGTTATATTCATGTCGTACTTGTAAAACATTTATGTCAATTGATTTTGTAATACTTTCTGGAGGGATCGGCTCTCGTACCCTATCCAAAACACCTAAATTTTTGCAGGAAATTGCGGGAGTACCATGCGTTTCACACATTATAAATACATGCCAAAAAGTCAGTAAAAATGGGGAAATAATAGTAGTTACAAAACCCGAATTTGCAAAGCACGAAGTTTTTAAGAATCTCCAGGTCGCAATTCAGAAAAATCCCATAGGAACGGGGGATGCTCTTAAATGTGCTCTTCCATTTGTAACTGGAGAGGAAGTTATTGTTATGTGTTCTGATATGCCACTTATAGAACCTGCTTATTTAAATTCTCTAGCTGAATCCAGCCATACACTACTTTCTCTAATTGGAACAAAAATACCAGAGAAAGTCAAAAATACGCAGTATGGTAGAATTATCACAAATAATGGCATTACCAGAATTATTGAATATAAAAACGCAACAGATAAGGAAAGATTATGCAATATTGTCAATACGGGGATATATAAATTCAATACAAACAAACTAAAAAACAATATAAATAAAATTGTTATAGATAAAAATAGTGGAGAATATTATTTAACTGATATACTAAACTATATAAAAGGAGATATTAATGTAATAATTTTAGATGATTATGACTCTTTTCTAGGGATTAACACAATGGAAGATATGGCCATAGTTGAGAACATATTTCAAAAAAAATTACATAAAAAAATGATGGCCAGGGGAGTAAAATTTCTGGATCCCAATAGTGTATATCTGTCAGTAGATACTCATATAGAAAGTGATGTTGTTCTGGAACAAAATATTGTTATTAAAAAAGGTGTAGTCATAATGGCAGGATCGATTATTAAATCGTTTAGTTATCTGGAAGATTGTGTTATAAGAAACAACGTAAATGTGGGGCCATTTACCAGAATAAGAGGGAGCTCCATATTATCCGAAAATTCAGAAATCGGAAACTTTGTTGAGATTAAAAAATCCGAAATTGGATCCAGGAGCAAGGTTAAACACTTGTCGTATATCGGAGATAGTTTTCTTGGGGAAAAAGTGAATATAGGTGCAGGTACAATAACCTGTAATTATGACGGGGTTAACAAGCATAAAACGAAAATAAATGATAATACCATGGTTGGAGCAAATTGTTCTCTAATTGCTCCTCTTCAAATAGGAGAAAATTCCGTCATAGCGGCAGGAAGTGTTATAACAGATGATGTCCCTAAAAACACAACGGCTTTTGGGAGAGCAAGACAGGTTAATAAAAATATAAAAAACTAAAGTATAAATCTACCGACTAGTTGTTTTTCTTTTTCTCCTGTCTAATCCCATAAAATGGCGACTCCAAAGTTTTAATTTCGAATTTTGTTGATTAGTTTTTACATTTCTGATAGCTTTACTTAAAAAATTGAGCCTGCTTGGTGGAATGGTAGACACAACAGACTTAAAATCTGTCGCCTACGAGGCTTGCCGGTTCGAGTCCGGCAGCAGGTACCAGTTTGTGCGTTGTTGTTATGTATATGTGTATATGGGATTAAAAAGGTGTTAGACTATGAAAATGAAAACAAAAAGTAGTGCCAAAAAGCGATTTCGTTTTACGGGTACTGGACTTGTTAAGATGGCACAGTGCGGAAAAAGGCATAATATGCGTAAACGAAGCAACAAAATGCTTCGCAATGCGCGTGGTATGAGTATTATGCATCCAAGTGATGCCAAGAAAGTTGCAACGAATTATTTTCACGTATAATAAGGATCTATGAAAAATGGCTCGAGTTAAGAGAGGGGTTGTGGCCCACGCAAGACACAAGAAAGTTTTAAAAAACGCGAAAGGTTTTAGAGGAAGATCTTCGACATGTTTTAGGCCAGCGATTGAGCGGCTCGAAAAATCTTGGTTCTACGCATATAGGGATCGTAAAAACAAGAAAAGAGAATTTAGAGCCCTTTGGATACAAAGAATTAATGCAGCAGTTCGTGAACTAGGAATGAAATACTCCGAATTTATAAATAAGCTCTCTAAGGCCAATATAACAATCGACAGAAAAATGCTCGCAAAGCTTGCTGTTGAAAATCCTGATTCATTTAAAACTTTAGTCGAGAAAATATCTAAATAGCGTTTTTTAATTATGCGGTCGTGGCGGAATTGGTAGACGCGCAGCGTTGAGGTCGCTGTAGAGAGATCTGTGGAAGTTCGAGTCTTCTCGACCGCACCATTGTGTTTGTTATATCGTTGTTCCAGTTAACATTAGACCTCTTTCGAAATTAAATTAACAAGAGGAAATTGCAGCAGGCAGCCAGGAGATTAAATCTTAGTCCAAATCTCTTTCTTCTGTTTCTATATCTATCTACTATTATCTTAAACCTT
>JAIRWI010000015.1 GCA_031269095.1 Holosporales bacterium | reverse complement strand
ATCCACTATCATTACCTAAGTTAGATAGTATTACTGGTGGTTATACATTCTATTATACAACTACAGGAGCAATAGATCTACCTGCTCTAACTACTATTAAAGGTGGCGATACATTCTCCAATCTTAGAACCTCTACTCTAACTCTACGTACTAACTTAAAGATTACTAAAACTTCTGGTTTAGATAACTTCTACTACTGTTGCTCTGTTACTTCCATAAGCGATACATTTCTGAATCTCCTTTATAGTACAAACGAAGGAACAGATATGACTGAAGTTATTCTTAACTTAGATACTGAAGCAACTTCTCCAGATGCAGCAGTTGCTGGAAAATGGAAAATGAGTGGTAGTTATAGTGAGTTTCTCACTAAGCTTAAGACTATAACTCTTAGACCTGCTGAGGGAATGGTTATACCTGATTCGTTTACTGTTGCAGGGGCTCCATGGAAAACCCCCCTTGCACTTACTGATACTACTCCAGATAGCAATGGTGTATATACTTGGACAAAACCTTCTACTTAAAGGATTAAAACTGCTATGGCTCTAAGTATATAGAGTAAGCAAGAGCCATAGCAGGGATAATTTTTTCCAAAATAATTAAAAACAATCCAGCATTCTGCTAGCGTATATCTGATTTTTAACGGAATCGTGTACAACAGGGGTTTTAGGAATATTTACTATTTTAATTTTTTTCACTATGTCGAAATAACCATTCTTAACCAAATATTCTAACAAAACAGCAGAAAAACCACCATATACCCCTTCTTCTACTACAAAAATCCTCGTGTACCTAATAATTTTGCTTAAAAACGACTTATAATTAAATGGCTGTATTTTATACACATAAAAAACATCGGCATTATCAATTGGCAAGACTATATTATTTCCAACCTGCAAAACAAGTGTATCTTTGTCCCCTCCTATTTTATTATCGCAATTATGCTCAGGTGTTCCTGATTTCGAAAATCGTATTGAAAGAGGGCCATTATTATATATTGATGCGAATTCTAAAGAATTTATGAGACTTTTTCTGTCAAATGGGGAAAAAATCTGAAAATTTTCAAACATTGAAAGCATGGCAATATCGTATATTCCACTATGCGTTTTCCCATCTCTCCCAGGAAATCCAGCTTTGTTTATAATAAATCTAACAGGGAGATTATCCAAAACAACATCATGGTATATTTGATCGAATGCTCTTTGAAGGAATGTTGAGTACATACAAACAAATGGGCAGTATCCCTGCTTTGCCAGGCCTGCAGCATACGTGACAGCATGAGATTCTGCAATTCCAACGTCAAAAAATCTATTTGGAAACTTTGTTGCAAATTCTGTTAAACCGCATCCACCTGCCATAGCTGCAGTAATACATATAATTTTTTCATTATTTTCTCCCAATTCAACTATTTTTTTGGAAAAAATATCTGTAAATGTTTCTGTTTTTTCTCTATCTCTATCAACACCATGGAGCTTATAGGAATCATTTTCCGCCGGTGAATGCCCATTGCCTTTTTTGGTTATCGCGTGCACAATGACGGGTTTACGCTTGGCAAAATTTTTCACATTCTGTAGTGTTTCTATAAGCTTTCCAAGATTATGTCCATCAATTGGACCCACATATTGCAATCCAAAATCCTCAAAAATTGTCTTTCCTTTCGCCGTAAAAATAATGTTTTTAATAAATTTTTCTATAGAAACTGACATTTTTTTGGGTAACTTATCTAGGAAATACCGTGTTTTTTGGCGAAATAAAAGCATTTTTTGGGAAGAAAATAGTCTGTTTAGATACAGATTCATATTACCAACCGTCTTAGAAATAGACATTTGGTTATCGTTTAAAATAATAATAAAGTTCTTAGCGTTTCCTATATTATTTAAAGCTTCATACGTCATTCCACAGGAAATGGATCCATCTCCTATAATCGAAATTACGCTAGACAAGTTATTATTGTCCAATTCATTAGCTTTCGCTATCCCAAGAGCTGCAGAAATTGCGTTCCCAGCGTGTCCAGAAATAAAGTGATCGTGTAAGCTTTCATCGGGATCTATAAAGCCAGATGCCCCAGATTCACTCCGTAAATTCTCCATAACTTCTTTTCTTCCTGTGAGGATTTTGTGTGCATATGTTTGATGCCCTACATCAAAAACGAATTTATCAAGAGGTGAATCAAATACATAATGTAGAGCGACGATAAGCTCAATTGCCCCAAGGTTAGATCCTAGATGTCCTCCATTTTTATATGTTAACCTAACGATTTCAGTTCTCAATTCGTCGCAAACTTGCTCTAGTTCAGAAATAGAGAGATTTTTAAGATCAGATGGTGAATTTATTGAATCCCAAACCATATATAACAGCTATTTTAGAAAAAAAATACCAATTAGTGGATAGTTCCCCAACAAACAGTCTATTGGAGAAAAATAATTCACAAAATTAATCCCTGAGTTTCGCATTACATTTTTTTTGAACAATTGTAATAATTTCACCTGAAACATCATTAATATCTTTTTCAGTGAGAGTATTTGTACTGGATTGTAGCACGATTTCAACTCCAACTGCTTTTTCAGAGTCTGTCATATTATAAACATCAAAAATATTAATGTTTTGTATGTATTCACTTTTGATTTCATTGATTGAATCTACAACTTTACTGACTTCAAGATCCATATTAACTATAAACGAAAAGTCCCGAATAATTGGCTGAAATTGCGATAATACTATGTGTTTTTTTGCCTTTTCTATAATTTTTTCAGGAAATTCTCCCAAAAATATCTCGGCAGCGATAACGGGAATGTTTATATCCATTTTTTTTAGTACACCCGGATGAATTTCCCCAAAATAACATAAAGTTTCATCCTTTTTAAATGTATATACCCCACTTCTACCAGGATGATAGTATCTCCTTTTTTCAAATCCATTCCCCAACACCTTAAATCTAGAGAGCCCTAGTCCAGATAAAACTCTTTCTATATCTTTTTTAATATCAAATACACTGACATCTTCTGATTTTATTCTCCAATTTTTTTCGGTGTTTTTTCCGGTAATAATCATAGTAAGCATATTTTCTTCTTTTATATTTCTGTCTTCTAACGAGAATTTCCTCCCAACTTCAAAAAACCTACAATTTTCTTGGCTTTTATTTTGATTGTTTTTTACATTTTTTAACAACGACACAATAACGGATGGTCTCATAACTGCAAAATCAGTTGAGAGTGGATTCGTTATTTTTATAATTTTTTCGGAATTTTCGAAGAAATTTGCCGTTATATCGTCTACAAAACTGAATGTTTTAACCTCGAAATATCCATTATCACATAAAATATCCGATACTCTATCTTCTGTATATTCATCTAAAATAGGCTCAACTTTCGAAAGCTCCTCCGCTGTTATGTTGTCATAACCATATGATATTAACATTTCTTCAATAATATCCTCCTCGATTTCAAGGTCATGTCTATATGATTGAGAAACAAAATTTACGGTATCTCCATCGTAATCCCAACGCTTCAAGCCAGTGATGTTTTTAAATTTTTCGAACGTTACAGTAATATTTTTTGTATTTTTGGGGAGATTTCCAAATTTTTTCGTTTTATATATCTTTCCACCACCAATAAGAGATGCGGCGTAATTAATCGCAACATCAACCATTTCTGGATCGGTTCCTCTTTCATTCCTTAACCTAGAATCACTATGAAGCCTCATTTTTTGTCCTGCAAGGCTTATCGCAATTTTGTCAAAATATGCTGATTCTATAAGGATATTGGTCGTTTTATTAGTAAACGAAGATGGGCATCCTCCCATAATCCCAGCAATTGACATCGGATCTCCGACAGAATTTGCCACTACGACACTCCCCTCTGCAATATTCGTCTTATTACCATCTAAAGTGTCTAAAACCTCCCCCCCAACGCTGTTTCTAACGATTAATTTATGTCCCGGGATTTTATCAAAATCGAATATATGGAGAGGCTGTCCTATATCAAAACATATATAATTAGCTATATCAACTGGTGGATGAATTAATTTCTGCCCTACCGCTGTTAATCTACGACTTATAAAATCTGGAGTTCGTAGATTGTGATTATAACCTTCTATAATTTTTGTACTAAAATACAGGCAATCCTTGGTTTCAATATCAACTAACTCATCAGATCCCTCGTTTTCCTCAAATTTGTTTACCATTAAAGGTTTTAAACTCCCGATTCCTGCATCTGCAAGCAATCTCCCTATCCCTCTAACAGACATACAATCCCCTCTGTTTGGGGTAATAGTAACTTCTATCACAATGTCGTTCATGAATAAAACGTCTGCGATGGGTTTTCCAACGACAAAATTCTCCGGAAGACTGATAATTCCATCATTTTTTCCAAATATTTCAGTAACAAAACAAAGTTCGCTAGAAGAGCATAGCATTCCCTCGCTTTCCACCCCACGAATACTTCCTTTTTTAATAACAGATCCTGAAAGGGGGATGACAGATCCAACCAGTGCAACAGCTACCTTCATTTTCTCCACAACGTTTGGAGCACCACAAACTATATTAAGGGTCTCCCCTCCCCCTATATTTACGTCACAAACGGATAATTTGTCAGCATTTGGATGTTTTTTATAGGAAACAATCTCTCCTACAATAATTCCATCTAATTTTTTGGACATATCGCAAACATCTTCGACTTCAATACCGTGAGAAGTTAGTGCCTCGGTTATCTTTTCTAAAGGCTCATCTGTCTCGAGATGATCAAAAAGCCAATCAATCGTAAACTTCATAGAAGTTATAATATTTTTAATAAAACTATCGGGATTTTAACACACAAATCAGTGGATTTGTGATATAAAACACACCATTTCTATGACATTTAGCAAAATCTTGGCAAGACAATATTCCTTTTGTATACGAGAAAGAAAAATAAATAATATATCTTATACACTTGTATATACCTCGGAATAACAAGAAACAGAAATAGTCCAAAATTATTAAAAAAAACAGAATATTACAAAAAGTCGGAATCAAGCTATGGATGTCTTTTAAAAACTTTCCCTGGGTATTATTGTTTTCATAATTGATTTTTTACGCTATTAATTTTACTATAGAATGTGTGATCGCTTTGAGTTAAATATCATGAAAATATCTCTGTTGTTAAATGCTTTTTTATCTCTTATTGGTCTAGGTGAGACAACTACTCACTACCCAGTAGGGATTCTATCTTCTCCAGACAAATCTGTAGCCGATGTCGAAATCCCAGAGGTAATTTCACAAACAAGAAGCCCTACCTTAAATGGTAATGGATATGTTTTTTTTGTCCCAACTCCTGTGGCTGAGGAGTTTTTAAAAAAGGAATGCTGTTTTGGTAAAAGGGTTATCGACGTGGGGGTTGGATTTAGCAATATCCCTATAAAGGGTATTGAAAATGGTGTATCTGAATATGTTGCGAATGATATCTCTGAGGATCATTTAAAAATTCTTGTTAAAAGAACTATAAGCGCTTTGGGGGAGGAAAAATTATCAAATCTCAAAATGCTATGTGGCAGGGCTCCTGAAGTCCTCACAAAGCTATCAGGGAAATACGACGCAATTCTCGCTGATAAAGTGATACATTTCTTTACTCCAGATGAAGTAAAAAGTTTTATCGGATGGGCAAAATCGGCTCTCACAAAAAAAGGTAGAATTTATGTAACTGCAGTGTCGATCTATTCAGGACTAGGGCGTAATGATGTCTACAAAAAACAGTACTTACAAAATCTCAAGGATGGTAAAGAATTTCCAGGATATTTTTCAGATATTATGAGTAAATTCGAAAAATCAGGGGCCATACCAGAAAAATTCAAAGTCCCAGAACAAATGATCTTATTCAGTAAAGCCGATTTGGAAAAAGTTTTTCAAGATAACGGAATGAAAGTTGTGTATTCCTGTTCTTTAAGAATGCCAGAAAAAGAAAATGGAAAATGGGAGACTTTTGAGGACGAAGATTACGATAATTCAGGCTTAGTAGTTGGAATCATCGCTGAAAAATTGTGATATATATACTCGCTCTAGTTAGCAACTAGTGATTTTTTTAAAATATTTTTCCAAAATTATTGAGTTTTTTGTATTTATACCAGCTTGGTTGTTGAGATAATCGAGTATATACTCGCTCTAATTATTACCAAAGAATGATTTTTTAAAACATATTCCAAAGGAATCGCAGAAGTTTTTTGTTAATACTAAAGTCGGTTGGCTTAACTATAAGCACCTAATGGGTTAAGTGTATAACTTACAAAGTTCTAAAATACTATCCCCCCCTATCACTAAGACAAGCCCTCTATGAAAATTTTGCTCTGAGGTTAAAACTAGATTCTTATCTAAATCTTGTTTATTATTTTAATCATGCGGTCTTTGAACAGATATTATGTCGTGAAAAAATTTATCCTAATAGGTTTTGTTTTGGCGGGTTTTTCGGCTTTCGCAACACATAGCGACGATATGATGGCAATTGTTTCAGATATTGAGAAAAAAATTGAACAAGCGGATAAAAAAAATGGTTCCGAAGAAATAAAAAGGTTTTTAAGTAAAAATTTAAACAATGCAAACATGTTGTTGCAAAAAATACGCAAAGAAGAGGAAAAAGACAATAAAAATACTAAGCTTATAAAGGTCTTAGTTGCGGAATTTGAAAAAGAAAAAAAGGAGATTACACAAAAAATGGAGAAAATTCGCAAAAGGCAGAATCCCTCTGGAGGAACTACCTTTCCAAGAAGTAACAAACCTAACTCTTACACCGGTGAAAATATAAATTGCCCGAAAGGACGTATTAAAAGAAAGATTTTTACTGAGGAAGAAGAATGATAGACACTGTCTTATTAACTTTTTATATATTGGTGGTTTTTTTGTTGGTAGGTACTTCTGCTTGTTTTTCTGCATGCGAAACTGCAATTACAGGTTTTTCTAAACCAAAAATGTATAAAACTGCAAAAGAAGGGAATGTTAAAGCGAAAATTATATGCGAATTACAGGAAGAAATTGGTTTAGTAATAAGTTCCATACTAACGTGTAACACAGTTATAAATTCCTTAGCAGTATCACTCGCAACAGTAATTTCTATAGATATATGGGGAACGCATTCAGTTGTTTATACATCAATAGGTATGAGCATTATTGTTGTGTTTTTTTCAGAAGTTTTACCAAAAATGTATACGATATCAAATCCAGAAAAAATTCTTTTTTTGACGGCATATTTCCTTAAATTTATATTTAAAGCATTAAAACCTATTAATAACGTTATGGGCACCATTGCCAGATGGTTTATTTCTCTTTTTGTAAAAGGCAACCAAGTTGAGGATGAGTATACCTCTTCTCTTGAGGAACTGAAAGGGGCTATAGATCTGCATAAAGGAAAAAAAGATGACGTTGAAGAAGAAAAGGCAATGTTAAACAGCATACTTGATCTTGGGCATGTTCATATTAGCAAAATCATGATACATAGGAAAAGCGTTACTATGCTATGCGTTGATGACAGCATAGAGTCCCTTGTGGATCAAATAATGCTGTGTCCATTTACTAGAATACCTCTTTGGCAAGGAAACAGAGACAACATAATAGGGGTTTTGCACGTTAAAAATTTTTTAAAACTATTAAAGACCACTAACGACATTAAAGAAATAGACATCATATCCATTTCGCAAAAACCATGGTTTATACCGGAAAATACAGATCTTCTTTATCAACTTCAAGAATTTAAAAAGAAACGAGAACATTTTTCTCTCGTTGTTGATGAATACGGCGGTTTTATGGGGATAGTTACTCTCGAAGATATTTTAGAGGAAATAGTGGGAGACATAGCAGATGAGCACGACATTGTATCTAATGAAGGAATTAGGAAGCAAACTGATGGATCGTATATAGTTGATGGGGTGATAAGTGTTAGGGATTTTAATAGAGAGATGGGCACACATCTACCTGGAGATATTGCTGTAACAATTGCAGGGATTGTTGTTAACTCAATAGGGATTATTCCCGAAGTTGGGCAAGTTTTTGTATTATTCGGATATAGGTTTGAAATTCTGAAGCGAAAGAGAAATCAGGTCACATTGTTAAGAATGTCTAAAGCTGAAGTTAAGGAAGAGTAGTTTTTAGATATAACTTAGTGTAGTATACTAGTGAGAAAATTATAGGAAGCATATTTTTTTATGTCAAAGAAAGTAATAGTGTTCGGAAATGAGAAAGGTGGAACTGGAAAGTCTACATTAGCTATGCATTTGGTTGTTAATCTTCTAAATCAGGGGCATAAAGTTGGTACTATAGATGTTGATGCCAAACAGGGAACTTTCTCGAGATATATAGAAAATAGAACAAGAACTCATGATGAGGGAGAAAAAAACATATTGCTTCCAACTCATAGACCTATCTTTTTTTCTGGAAATGCTGAAGAAAATAAGAAAAATTTTTCTATAGCGATGGATAGTTTATTGGGATCTGACTATATAGTTGTCGATACCCCGGGACATGACAATGATTTGTCCAGATTTGCTCATTCTTTTGCCGATATTTTGATAACTCCGATGAATGAGAGTTTTATTGATTTAGATCTTCTTGTCAGACTCAGGGATTCGCTTAATAAATCTGAGCTAAAGCCAAGCTCTTATGCGGAAATGGTGTGGGAACAAAAAAAAAATAAGGCAGTGCGTAACAGGGGTTCAATAGATTGGATTGTTCTTATAAACCGTATGTCTAACATAGCATCTAAAAATAGACAGGAACTTGAAAAAGTTTTGATAGCATTATCAAAAAGGATTGGTTTCAGGTTCGCAAAAGGGTTTAAAGAACGCGTAATTTTTAGGGAATTGTTCTTAAGTGGCCTTACTTTGCTTGATAAAAATGCAACTGGTATGCAAATTAGTCTCTCGCACATTGCGGCACGTCATGAACTCGCGGATTTAATTGAAGCTCTTAAAATAACTTCTGACGAAAAAATTGTCGCAGCTTAAATTTTTCCTTTTATTGTTTTGGGGGAAAGTAGTAGATTATTCAATAAATGAGGTTTTGATGATTAGAGTTGGTTTTTATGAAAATAAGCATAACTAATGATCTAATTGAGCGTTTAAAAGGAATTAATAAAAAAGGACAGTTTCCAACTATTTCAGTAGCCAAATCCGGATGTGCTGGGACAAAATTGGTTTTAAAAATTCTTGAAACTGATAAAGAATCTGAAAAGTTGAAGGTTGAAGGAATTGATATAGCAGTTTCGAGAGATGTATTCCATTTAACGGATGATATTTCTATTACTGGGAATGGAGAACTATCTAATGAATTTGTGGTAATAAACAATAAGGCTAAAAAAACTTGCCGCTGTGGGCAATCTTTTAAGGTATAGAGTCCTTTTGAGATGAAGATAGCTTCCTGGAACGTGAATTCCATAAGAGTACGTATGGAACATTTATTAGGTTTTTTAAAAAACGATGGCATAGATGTTGCTCTTATACAGGAAACAAAGTGTATCGATGAAGCCTTCCCTAAGGAATTTTTTGAAGATGAAGGATATAATGTAGCCATTTTTGGACAAAAAACATACAATGGAGTAGCTATTATGTCGAAGTATCCACTTGAAGAGGTTATAAAATGGAATACTCCTATCACCGATAATCAAACAGAAGCACGTTATATAGAGGCTCTTGTTAATAACGGACATACTGTTGCATCCGTATACGTTCCAAATGGAGTTGATCCTCTTTCTCCTCAATATGAATATAAACTAAATTTTTTGGATAAATTAGGAAAACACATAAAAAAACACGATGAAAAATTTATAATCGGTGGAGATTTTAATATAGCTCTAACCGATGAAGACGTTTACGCTCCTGATGTTTGGGAGGGGAAAATTTGCTGTACTAACAAAGAAAGAGAAGCTTTAAATTTAATTATCTCAGAATGCGGTTTAACTGATTTTATGAGAAAAAAATATTGTAATAACGAAAAAATATATTCGTGGTGGAATTACAGAGCAAATGGATTTAAAAGAGATCTTGGTCTTAGATTAGATTATTTGTTTACAACAAACGATGTTAATATTATTGACACTTATATTTCAAAGGAAGTAAGAGAGATGGCTAGGCCATCTGATCATGCCCCAGTTGTTATAGAACTTAAGGATTAACAAATTTTCTGAGATAACATATAGAATAAGTATATACCATTGAGTTTTGACTAGTATCTTAGTAAGATACATTATGTGTAGCATCTTAATTAACTATCTTAGAAATTATGTTAAAAAGTTTTAGAGAGGCTTCTAACAATTGGGTATTTAAAGTCCTTTTTAGTGCGATAATATTCAGTTTTTGCCTTTGGGGAGTCGGAGATATTATTAGAAACTACTCCTCTACAAAACCAGTCATAAAGGTGGGAAAAACCTCTATAACAACAGAAAGCTTTATTAGGGAGTATAATCAGAAAAAACAAAAAATCAGAAATTTTGGAGAAAATAGTTTTTCCGATGAGGAAGTAAAAAATATTAATATCAAAAAAATTGTTACAGAAGAATTTCTAAAAAAAGCAATTTTAGAAGAAATGTATAGAATACATAATATTAAAGTTCCAAAGAGTACAATCCTTGGGATGATTTCTTCAATCTCTGAATTTCAAAAAGATGGGATATTTGATAAAAATATTTATAGGAACGTATTAAATAAAGCAGGAATAAGCGAAAACACTTTTACTGCTGAGATAAAAGCTAACCTAGCTCAGGCACAATTACTTCACCCACTTACTATTGGGTATAAAGTACCGGAATTTATAAAAAATATGATTATGGAAGATTTTTATCTGACAAAAACTCTGGTTATAGCAAGAATTAAATCCTCTGATATAAAACTTAACAAACCCGTGGATAAAGAAGATATAAACGAATATTATAATTCTAATGTTAATAAATACAAAATCCCCGAATCAAGAGATGTTTCTATTCTTGTCGTCGATTGTAACAAACTCGCAGACGTTTTAGAAATTACTGATTCAGAAATTAATGAATATTATGAAAGCAATAAGGAATCTTTCACAGAAAAAGAAACAAGGAGCTTTGAAAGATTTGCTTTTACTGAAATAGAACATGCCGATAAAGCACGGGCAATGATGATGACAAAATATACGACTTCGCATGAAATTAAAACAAAGTTTGCGATAGATATTGAGAATTTGGAAACTATGGAAATACATAGTTTTACAAAAGAAATAGGAAGTGAACTGTTCGGTTTAAAAAATATAGGTGATATATCGAATATTCACAATGTTGGTGATAAATTTTTCATTTATAAATTAACCGATGTTTCGAAGGCCAAAAACAAACCCAGAAACGAAATTAATAAAGAGATTAGAGATATTCTTAAAAATGAAAAAATGAATACCCCAGAATTTTATCAAAAAACAAAAGATATAAGAAACAAAATAGACGATGGATTTAGTTCTGGAAAATCTATCGAAACAATTTCAAAAGAAACAAATATGAAGATAATAACCCTAAAAAATATTGAAAAAGACAAAAAACACGATCCCATATCTTCCGATGAGTTGACTGAAAAAGAAATAACTGAATCTATATTCGGCACAGAGGAGGCTCAAGTAAGCCCAACGATAGACTCTCATGAAATGGATACATTGTCTTACGTTGTGTATATAAATAAAATTAATAAAGAGAGAATTCCAGATCTTGCTGAAATACAAAATAGAGTCAAGGAAGACTGTATAAATTTTAAAAAAAACGAAATAGCTCGTGAAAAGGCAGAGGATATAGTCAATGAAGAAGATAGGGCCATTGAGAAGGTTGTTAAACTGCCTAAAGCAAAATCTTACTCCGTTTCAAAAAAAGATATCATCATTCATCAGCAGAATCCATCCAACAATGTCGCTGTTTTGTTAGAAATAATTTCGAATCCGAATACTATTATTGAAATCCTCACAAATCTAAAAAAAGGGGAAGCTAGACATTTTACTGATGATCAAAATACGGGAGATTATATAGTTGTTGCTATCAAGGGAGTAGAGAAACCGAAAAATAACGATGTTAAATTTGATCAAATAATAACTAAATACATTGATACTGGATGTCAAAAAGATATGCCCAATATCTGTATGGAGGTTTTTAAGTCATTGGTAAAAATAGAAACAAATAACAAACTTCTTGATAAAATCACCGCAGATATGGAAGAGAGAGAAAACAAAGAAACGATTTAAATATTTGTCTAAATTCCAATAATATTTATAATGTGTTTATACTCGTTCTAGTTAATCTCAGTTTCATATAAGAGAAGAATTCCATATAATATTGATACAAATAATCCTATTACTTTTGTGCTAAATATCTAATCTCTTATATTGTAAATATCTAAGTGTAGCAGTTGCAAAGCACTTATAGGGTAAATCTCCACGCTCTTTGTGTGATTGAACAATGGTTTTTCATTTCCTTACACGAAACTGAGGTTAGTTAGCAAAGGACGGTTTTTTAAGCTATTCCCCCCCAGAATCACATGGGTTTTGAAATTTTTGTTAATATTATAGTTGTTCCAGTTAACATTAATGTCGACAAATGCATCCAAAACATTTAATCCTTGGGATAGGTTTTGAAAAATTATCTCTTTGCTAATTGGAGAGAGTATAACATCAAGTAAATTACTTATATATTGTTTTGATCTTTTAAATATCAAAATGGTTTATAAAATCATATAAAAAACACTCTTTGCAGAAAAACGTCAAAAAATTAACTATTTTTTAATACTATCTAAAGTAGACTGATAATAGGTTCCCTTTAAAAAGATATGTGGGCTTTTATGTTTTTTATTCCAACAATAATAATTTCATTTTTCGCATTCTCAGTGCCAGCTCAGTGTGTTGTATTCCCAAATTTCTTAGCTACTGCACAAGCTGAAGAATTGGAAAATCCTTCAAATGCAGATGATGAGGAAGAAAATGAAGAAAATGAAGAGGATGAGGAAGACCCTGAAATTGTTTCAATTTCTGAATCAGGAGATATGGTTAGACTTAAAACTCTAGCGATGAAAATACTCCACAGTATAAAAGGGGAAGAGGAAATGGTTAAAGCCATTTCAATACTGAGAAGGCAGAATAAAAAAGATATACCAGAAGAAACAATGTAGTAACAAACGAGCAAAGAAATGTCGTTTCTAGGCTTTTTATTCGAAAATAGAATGATAGAAAAAGACATATATGATATCGCTACAAATTCTGAATATATCAATAGTGAAAATATAGATGAATTTATTTGTAGTGCTTCGAATATCACGGAAAGCGCTCTTATAATGCTTAAATCTAACTATTATAATGTTAAATATGTTCCTGATGACGAACTGTTGGAGTCGAGTTTTGTAGCAAAAGAAATTGATTATGTAGCTCTCAATAGTATTTCAGCTATACCTTATGGTATAGCATCTTCATCAAATGAACTATATGTAGCAATTTCAGATCCAGAAGATATTGTCTTAACAGATAGTGTTAAGAAAATTATAAAAAACTATAACATTAAATTTCATTTAGCAAAAAGAAAAACCATTGTCTCAGCACTTAACAAACGTTTGGTTTTAAAAGAAAAAGGCAATTTTATCTATCAAGTTATATCTGAATCGATTAAAAACGAAGCATCGGATATACATATATCTCCCTATGAAAATATTTTCGAAATAAAAAGAAGGGTAGATGGAGAACTTCAACTAATTAAGATCTTACCAATTAAAGATTTCAGCAATATGTGTATTTCAATGAAAGTTATGGCGAAACTTGATATATCAGAGTCTAGAAGACCACAGTCTGGACATTTCCAACTAGACAATATAGATTTTAGGATTTCAACTCAGCCAACCATTTATGGAGAAAATATTAGTATTAGAATTCTTAATAAAAATAAACAATCTATGGCTATAGATAATATTGGATTTGATAGTGACCAAGTTGCATATTTAAAGAAAATCGCTAAATTTTCGCATGGAATGATTATATTTTGTGGCCCGACGGGGTCTGGTAAAACAACATCGATCTATTCAATGCTCAGTACGATTGACAAAACAACAAAAAACATTATGACTTTGGAAGACCCAATAGAGTACAGAATTCACGGGGTAAAACAAACTGACATAAGTGATGGGGTTATAAATTTTGCTACGGGGGTAGGATCTGTGCTACGACAGGATCCCGACGTTATATTTATAGGAGAGATAAGGGATGCGGAAACGGCTCATATGGCAGTTCGAGCTTCAATGACTGGTCATCTTGTTTTCACAACTCTTCATGCAAATGACTGTATCGGAGCCATCAAAAGATTTGGAGATTTCGGTATTTCTCCTTTTCTTGTAGCAGATAATATTATATCTATCATATCACAGAGGCTGATTAAAAAAAAACACGGAGGCAGGACTATAATATCGGAAATTCTTCATGTAGATGGGGTTATAAATAACATGATCTATAATAATTCTAGCCGTGATGAAATTTTAAATTATGCAAACCTTAAAACTCTGGAACAAGACTGTAAGGATAAAGTTAAAAAAGGAATCATAAATGGGAAAGAAACTGACAAAATATTAAGAAAATAAGCCACCAATTTTTCAAACTATATTTCTTATAATTACAGGGGTTCGGACATTTTTGTTAATGTTAGGATCTATTAACAGACCGTTTACAATTATGCTTATATAAATTAAGATAAAATAACGAAAGTGTTTCTAAATACAACTAAAATGACATTGTAGTCTGTATTCCGAATAAGCGAAAATAGAAAGGTTGAATACATTTTTGATATAACTATTTATATAGTCGTTCTAGTTAACATTGATATCGACAAATATACCTAAAACATCAGCAATTCTTGAAATATATTTTAAAAAATTATTTCTTTGCTAACTAAAGTGAATATATATAAAAACACAACGACAGAAAAAGCAAAATTATTTTGCTCTTTCTACGTAGGATCCATCATCTGTATTAACAACGATCTTAACTCCTGATTCGATATGTTGAGGAACCATTGTTTTTACACCATTTGAAAGAATCGCTGGTTTATACGATGATGTAGCGGTTTGCCCCTTAACAACAGGCTCCGCTTCCACTATTTCAAGAATAACAGTTTTCGGAAGAGACACACTCAAAGGCCTTCCTTCGTACAAACATATGGTAACTGTCATCCCATCGCTTAAAAACTGCACACTGTCTCCAATAACATCGGAAGGGAGCTGAATTTGATCAAATGTTTTTTGGTCCATAAAATGCAATTCATCACCATCCCGATACAAAAATTGATATTCGGATTCTTCTAGATACACTTTTTCAACCGTATCAGCAGCTCTAAATCTTTCATTAAGTTTAGATCCGTCCAAAACCCCTTTCATCTCAACTTGCATAAAAGCCCCTCCCTTCCCAGGTTTTACGTGCAAAGTCTTGGCGACGATCCAGAGCTTCCCATTGTAATCGAGTACATTTCCAATCCTTATATCATTCGAGCTAATCTTCATAACACCTCTTATTTCTCAAAATTCAACACATATACAACAACATGGTAGCGGAGGAGGGATTTGAACCCCCGACACGCGGATTATGATTCCGCTGCTCTAACCAACTGAGCTACTCCGCCTAATATAATGCCTATTTTCCAGTATTTTTCAAAAACCTTCAATCTAAAACCAATCTAAAACAAAAAAACTTACCCCCTTTGGTTGAGAACTATCTCATGTATACTCGCTCTAGTTGGCAATATGGTAATTTTTAAAGATATCTCTCTCAAAATCATTGAGGTTTTTGTTATATATACTTGCCCCAGCTAACATTGATATACCTAAAACATCAGTAATTTTTGGGTTAGATTTTGAATAATTATCTCTTTGCTAACTAGAGCAAGTATACTTGCTTTGCTATTGGATTATTAATCGAGAGTGTATAGTTGTTTTACTTAACCTTTATATTAACAAAAATACACAGTAATTCAAAAGAATATAACTTAAAAAAAAATTATCCCACCTCGCCGACTAAAATGAGTATATATCACTGAACTATCTCTCCCTCACTACAAAGAAAACCGAGAAAATTATTGAGACTTATGGGATTTTGTATAATAATTAAGTCCACTGCGTGCCCTTGTGGTGGAACTGGTAGACGCAGCAGACTCAAAATCTGCCGTCCTTTGGGACATGGGAGTTCGAGTCTCCCCGAGGGCACCAAATGATAAAACAATTATGAAGTGGGATACTTTATGGGGTTTAATTTTAACAACAAAATTTTGCGGGATTTATACGATCGCGGATTTCTATATCAATTCACCAACGTAGAAGCTATTGATCAACTCTTTAGCTCAGGTGCCCCATTTACATTTTATATTGGATTTGATGCAACTGCAAAAAGTCTACATGTTGGACATCTTTTGTGGATAATGCTAGTTAATAAATTACAAAAATTTGGAGCTAAACCCATAGTCCTTGTTGGAGGAGCAACTAGTAAAATAGGAGATCCTACATGGAAAAGCAAAGAACGTTCCATGTTATCTGATTCTAGTATCCAAGAAAATATCGACTCCATAATGGTTAAACTTTCCCAATTTATCGATTTTAATAACGGAAAATTAGTTAATAACAATGATTGGTTGGCGAAGATTAACTATATGGATTTTCTTAAAAATTATGGGAGATATTTTTCTGTAAACAAAATGCTATCCATGGACAGCGTTTCAGAGAGATTAAAAAGACAACAACATCTTAGTTTTCTTGAATTTAATTACATGCTCCTACAAGCGTATGATTTCCTCCATCTATATAATACGGAAAATTGCATTATCCAACTCGGAGGAGCAGACCAATGGTCTAATATAATCTTTGGAACCGAGTTAATAAAAAAGGTTAATGGCGCAAATGCATACGGAATGACTATTCCCCTTTTGACGACTTCAGTTGGAGAAAAGATGGGAAAAACTGGAACTGAAACAATTTGGCTTAGTGAAAATATGACGCCCCCTCGTGACTTTTGGCAATATTGGAGAAACATTGATGATGCAGATGTATGTAAATTGCTTAAGCTATTTACTTCCCTTGATTTAGAGGAAATAAACAAATATGAGTCACTTATCGGAAATGAGGGTATAAATGAGGCAAAAATAAAACTTGCCGATAGTATAACTTCATTTGTTCATCCAAATTCTGACAACAAATCTATACCAAGTTTTGAGTTTTTAAAAAATTCCCCCCTCGATAAAATTGTTTTTGAAACTGGTTTGGCAGGAAGCATGACTATAGCGCGGAGGCTTATAGAAAGTGATGCCATAAGGATAAACGATACAGTCGTCAATTCTATAAAACATAAAATATCAGAATCGTGTACTATATGTTGTGGTAAGAAAAAATTTGTAAATATAAAAATATTGTAAAGTATTATGATAAACTTTAGAAATAATTTTGTAGGGATATCAAATAGAATTATGTTCTCTATAAAGATTTTTTTCATACTAATTGTATTGTTTTACTTAATATTTCACCTTATTAGTGGGAAAAACGGGCTTAAATCATATTTTGTTATACAAAAGGATTTAGCAACCCAAGTAGCCTTAGCTAAAAAACTCAAAGACGAACGAGAAATTCTAGAAAAAAATGTAAAACTCCTCGGTAATAAAAGTCTTGATTTGGATATTCTAGAGGAAAGGTGTAGAAAAATTTTAAATTACGCATATCCAGACGACCTGGTTATTAGGGAAAAGACGTTAGATCCACCATAATATACTCATTCTAGTTGGCAACAGGTTAGCTTTTAATCTATATTTCTTATAATTATACAGGTTTTAGCATTTTTGTTAATACTACTGTAAACTAAAACAGCTATACTTATTTGTTCATAAAAATAATATCTATATATTCTCCTCCAAACATTAACTCTTTTTTAACCTTTTAATGATAGAATATAATTATAACATATTAAGGAGGAAACAAGTTTTATGAACAAGTACATATATAAAGGGTTTATCATATTAGGTTTATTTGGGATAAATAACAGTACTAATGCTTCT
>JAIRWI010000014.1 GCA_031269095.1 Holosporales bacterium | reverse complement strand
ACATTAACTCTTTTTTAACCTCTTAATGATAGAATATAATTATAACATATTAAGGAGGAAACAAGTTTTATGAACAAGTACATATATAAAGGGTTTATCATATTAGGTTTATTTGGAGTAAATAACTATACTAATGCTTCTACTCCTGGTCCTACTCCTGCTCCTTACTTTGGAAGTCCAGAAGATGAGATAGAAGATATAATAACAAAAGGAGCAGCTCGTATTATGAGAGGTATACAGAGCATCCCTTCGGGGGGGGGGGGGGGGGGGGGTAGCCACCACACCCAAAACATCAAAAAGTGGCTCTGAAACGAGCAAACTGAGGCATCTCTGGGAGACTAAAGAAGCTGAGATTGCTGGAGAAATAGGGGGAGTTGGAGGAATCGTCAAAGGAATAGAAGATGAACTAGAAGAAACACGAGGAACTTTAGGAAGTACACGAACAACCTTAGAAAGTACACAAACAGAGCTAGGAAGTACACAAACAACCTTAGAAAGTACACAAGCAGAGCTAAGAAGTACACAAACAGAGCTAGGAAGTATACAACAAGAGCTAGGGAGTACACAAAATACTATCCAATTTCTCTCAGCAGTTACCAATGCATATATCAGAGACCAATTTTCCGAATCAGTTATTGATGCTCTCGCCCAAGATCCAGGTTTCGCTAAAGGATATCATGTAACTGGTTCTGGGGCAGAACTTAATGTATATATTCATAGTTTAGAGAGTAGCTTAACTATAGAGGAGGACCCAACAGATGTTATAGGTTTGTACTTTTTATTCTTCCCTACTTTAACCTTAACACCTTCTTTATCTAGCTTTACTAACCTAGTAACACTTGATGCTGGAGGTTGGGATAATGTTGATTTAGCTACCGTTAAAACATTAGCTAATCCAACTACAGGAGTATTAAGGACCTTTGTAGCTCCTGATAGTTTAACAACTATTAGTACAGATAAACAATTCGGAGATGATTTAAATTCTGGTAGCTCTACTAAGTTTACATCTTTTACTGCTAGAGGTTTGGAAAGTATAACTGGGGATAATGTTTTCTATTTTGCAGTAATAGATACACTAAACCTACCTGCTTTGACCACTATTGAAGGTAGTCATACATTCTGCTTTTTAAATAATCCACTATTATTACCTAAGTTAACTACTATTACAGGTAATACTACATTCTTCTGTGCAACTACAGGAGAAATAGATCTACCTTCTTTAACTACTATTAAAACTAATAGTACATTCCAGTATTTTAGAGCCCATACTCAAGTTCCAACTCCAATTCTAACTCTAACTCTACGTACTAACTTAAAGATTAGTAAAACTTCTTCTGGTGCTCAATATGATAACTTCTACTACTGTTGCTCTGGTAGTGCCACAACCGATACATTTTTGAATCTCCTATATAGTACAGAGGAAGGTACACCTGGAGGAAAATCTATGACTGGAGTTATTCTTAACTTAGGTTCAGCAGATCCAATTTCTACAAGTACAATATACGCAGGTCGATGGAGAATGAATGCTGAGGGTAGTCAGTTTCTTACTAAGCTTAAGACTATAACTCTTAGACCTGCCGAGGGTATGACTATGCCGGATGAATTTACTGTTGAGGGGGCTTTAGATTCCAGCGGTAAAAAAATATCTATTTCATTTAAAAAAAGTGATGCTAGTGCCGGTGTTGAATGGGACGAAACATCCCAAACATATACTTGGACAAGACCTTAAAGAATCAGAACAGCTATGCTCTATCAACGGGCATAGCTTGTGTGTATCTTTGGTGTATACGTATAAGTGATTTATTTGATCTTAGCATTAACAATAATACGTAATTTCAAGAGATATAGCAAAAAATAACCCGTTGTTAAATAAAAGAAGTATATAATACAAAAAAACTTTTTTCCTATAATTTACCAAGGTTCCTTTCCATTTTTTTCGATAGAAATTATTTTCGCTGCCTGTTCTATAATTTTCTCAGTTCCCGACCTGTTCGCTGCTGACATAATAAATATATTTTCTTTTTTAAACTTTTTGACTATTTTCTTTACATTACTATTATCTAACAAATCACATTTATTAAGCGCTATTATTTCAGGTTTATTTAATACCCCCTTCCCATATTGCTTTAGTTCATTTCTAATAATATTGTAATTCTTAAATGCGTTATCTACGGATATATCTACTATATGTATAATAATTGCACATCTTTCTGTATGTGCCAGAAATTTATCTCCAAGACCGTGTCCTGTGTGAGCTCCCTCTATAATACCAGGAAGATCAGCTATAACAAATTCTTTATCATAAACCCTAACTACTCCCAGCTGTGGTTTTGTAGTAGAAAAAGCATAAGCAGCAACCTTCGCATCAGCGTTTGTAACCGCTCTTATAAATGATGATTTCCCGGCATTTGGCATACCAACAAGTCCTATGTCTGCTATGAGTTTAAGTTTGAGCCAAATCCATTTTTCCTCTCCAATTTCTCCTTCAATAATTTTTCGAGGCGCTTGATTGGTTGAATTTTTAAATGTTGCATTTCCAGCCCCTCCTTTTCCCCCCTCTGCAAGCAGAACAGTCTGTCCATCCTGCAACATATCGGCAATTACCGTAACCTTATCTTCATCGAGAATCTCAGTCCCCACGGGAACTTTTAAATATATATCGCCAGCGGTTGTTCCCGTTCTGTTTTGCCCCATTCCCCCTTCACCTCGTTTTGCTTTAAAATGCTGTTGGTATCTGTAATCTATAAGGGTATTAACGTTCTTAACGGCAATGGCATAAATAGACCCACCGTTCCCTCCATGCCCCCCATCTGGACCACCAAACTCTATAAACTTTTCACGCCGAAAACTGAGACAACCATTTCCACCATCTCCTGCTTTGATATATATCTTTGCTTCATCTAGAAATTTCATGGTAAAATCTTTTTGATTATTCCGCTCCTACAGCAGACTATATAAAATTTTTATAATATGCCAGAGTTAAATAAGAGGGAGGTGTTGTTAATCATAGCAAACATTTTGCAAAGAAAGTATTCCGACATTTTTTTCGAAGACAAAATAACATTTTCTAAAAATCAATTAAATCTATTTATAGAACACATAGAGAGACTGATGGTTAACGAACCTCTTGCCAAAATATTAGAGAGTAAAGAATTTTACGGTTTAAACTATAAAACAAACAAATATACACTAGATCCACGCCCAGAGACTGAATTCATTGTAGATGTATTTCAGAAATATTTTCCGAATAAAAAAACCCCATTACAGATACTTGATATAGGCTGCGGGACGGGGTGTATTGGTCTTACGGTTTTAGCTTTATATAAAAACGCGAAGGCATTATTGGTCGATATAGACCAGAATGCTCTTGAGATTGCAATTAGTAATTCAAAAAAACATAATTTGTATGCTAGGTGCCGATTTACCATAAGTAATTGGTTTAACGATATAACTGGGAAATTTGATGCTATATTGACAAATCCGCCATATATCGAAAATGATTACAATCTTGATGTAAATACTTTATTTGACCCTAAAATAGCATTATTTTCTGGAGATGACGGACTCGATGCATATCGAAAAATACTCCCCAATATTGTCACTTTTTTGCAAAAAGACGGTATATTTATAACAGAAATTGGAGCAAATCAGGCAAAAGCGGTAAAAAAATTGGCAATAGACTTAAAATTATTAGAAATAGTTAGAGATTTATCTGGTATAGAAAGAACAATGGTATTTTCTGTAAATGATAGCTAATGAAAATATACTAAAGCTTAATATACATCTAGTTCCCGGAGCTAAGCGGGAACGTGTTATGTATGATAAAGAAACTGATTGTTTTAAAGTTTATGTTAACGCAAAACCAGTTGATAATACTGCAAATGAAGCATTAATTAATATTTTGGCAAAAACTTTTAGTATCCCAAAATCTTCACTTACAATCAAGGTAGGTCATAAAACTCGCAGAAAAATTGTTAGTATAACGGGAATTAATTTTAAAAAAATAAAAGACTATATTATGTGAAAATAATTTTTAGAAAGATCGTCTAAAGTAACCTGAATTTTATATAAGAAAGAAGAATGTCCTATAATGTTGATGCGAATAATCCTGTTACTTTTTGTGCTAAATATCTAACTTCTTATATAATGAATCATCTAAATGTAGCGGTTACAGGGTGTTTATAGGGGGAAGCCTCCTCGCTTTTTGTATGATTGAGTAATGGTTTTTCATTTCTTTACACGAAACTTAGGTTAGTTAGTAACATGGGGGAATTTTTTAAATACCCCCTCTAAAATTACAGAGAGTTTGGTATTTGCCTAATAGGTAGGCGAATTAAGTATAAAACCAGGTAAATAGAAATTGATTTTTCTATTATATTTTAACTTTATCCTGCCTGCAAACCTATTGGTAGATCAATATCAAGGAACTCTTTGTGGAGCAATATTAAAGAACTCTTTTTGACTAACTTTGTACCGTATCCCTTGTGAATCAGTTAAAATTATGTTTTTTTCTTCCCTAGTTGCATTTGGAGTAAGGGATTGTATCCCTTTTTCTAAGCCACTAAAGAATCCACCTAGCCCCCTAGTTGCTTTTTGTGCTACACTACTAGCTTGTTGCTGTACTTGGGAACCTACCTCTCTTATACCCTTAGTTACTCCTGAAGTTGTAGACTGTACCATATCACCAACCTGTTTCTGCGTTTGTGATACTGCTCCTCTTATATCTTGTGCTACACTACTAGCTTGTTGTTGTACTTGGGAAGCTGCTGCTCCTATACCCTGTACTGCATTATCAACCTGTTGCTGTACTTGTGATACTGCTGCTCCTATATCTTGTGCTACACTACTAGCTTGTTGCTGTACTTGGGAACCTACCTCTCTTATACCCTTAGTTACTCCTGAAGTTGTAGACTGTACCATATCACCAACCTGTTTCTGCGCTTGTGATACTGCTGCTCCTATACCTTGTACTGCATCACTAGCTTGTTGCTGTACTTGGGAAACTGCTCCTCTTATATCTTGTTCTACACTACTAGCTTGTTGTTGGAGTTGGGAAGCTGCTGCTCCTATACCACTACCTATTCCTGAAGTTGTAGATTGTACCGTATCACCAACCTGTTTCTGCGCTTGTGATACAGTTCTTTCAATTCCATCTGCTACAGATTGTCCTATACTAGTATCCTGTAACTTTATCGGGGAAACCCCCATCATTAACTCTCCTTTTTGAATATTTTTCATTTCACGAACTATGTCCGAAACATTAGCTCCTCCTTCCGCCATTTCCTTTCCTAACTCTAAAAACTTTTTATCATTGTCGGAAAAATCCTCAGGAGGGGTAAATGACTTTTTATTGCGTACTGCATCAACCACCCTAGCCCAAAATTCTGGAGAAGTTAAATCTTCATGTAAGTTCTTCGCATCTTCAACCATTTGAGCCATATTTTCTTTTTCCAGCTGTTTTTGTTCTTCATTCTCTTTTTGAAAAATTCCACTAACATAACTCTCCATAGTTTGGGGATCTGCTCCAGATTCTGCTCCTCTTTTCAGTTCCTCTATTATTTTCTTGTCTTTTTCAGATACAAAATCAGGAATTTCGGGTTCCTTTCCCTCTCGAACATCAGTCTGTATCTTTTGAAGAAATTCAGGAGTATATAACTCAGGAGTTAATGTAGGTGGGAGATTGGACTGCTCCGATTCCTTACCCGATGATTTCCAATTAGAAACTATATTACTTCCAACTGAGAGCATACTACCTCCAGCCGACAATATGTTACTTCCTATTGAAAGAGCCGTACCACTTAAGTTAGCAATATTAGAAAGCCCCTCATTGACTGAAGAAAATAAACTACTAGACCCCCCCCCAGTGCCAGAACCTGTCTTTATTTTAGATTCTAAATTTTTTATGTTATTTTCCATATTTGTAAATCTTCTTTGCATTTCGGTTTCATCAAAATCCCCTATTTGTCTTTTAATTTTTTCTACTCCTTCTCTTGTTTCTTCAACTTCTTCTCTTACTCCTTTAATATCTTGATCTTGTGATTCATTTTTGGATCGCAAATCAGATATATCTTCACTATAGTCTTTCGATTCCCCTGTTTCTTTTGTTTCTTCTGTTTCATCTATTGGAGCGGCTCTCAATTCAATACCCCCCAAACAAGCTATAAAAAGAACAAAATATCTCAGATTTTTCATAGTATTTTCTCCCCAGAATAACTAAAACGTTGTAATCTATCCGATCCCCTTTTATGAAAGTTTACCATAGATTTTTGTATAAATGTATTATTTTTTTAGAACTATATTGTTATAAACCTAATAATGTTTAATTTTTAAAAAACACCCCGATATATTTCAAAAATTTCCTTAACTTCACCTACAGCCATATTTCCTATGTCATACGGCCCGTATTTGTATCTGATTAGCCTATTAACTATTATCCCAAAATGCTCAAAAATTTTACGAATTTCTCTGTTTTTTCCTTCACTTAAAACACATTCACACCACATATTTCTAGAACCAGAGCTTGAAATAGTAACTTTTATTGGCGCGTAATTAATCCCTTCTATAATGATCCCATCCCTAAGAGTACAAACTATTTTATCGGTAATTTGCCCAAAAACTCTAACCCTATATACCCTCTTCCAGGCGGTTTTGGGGGATTCCGCAAATCTTGCAAATTCACTGTTATTTGTCAAAAGAATTAATCCTTCGGAGTTAAGATCGAGTCTTCCAATAGATATAACCCTTCCTTTAATTCTATCTTTTACGTCATCAAAGATTGTTGGTCTATTTTTTTCATCTTTATGTGATGTAATAAACCCACGCTTTTTATAATACAGCCATACCCTTGGGGTGCTTACATTTCTTTTTAATGAGTAATTTCTATCACGAACAGATATAATATCAGTCTTTGAGATCCTAACTCCAATCTCATTCTGAACTTGTCCATTGATTTTAACCTCACAATTCTTAATCAAAACATCAGCTTCTCTTCTCGAACATATCCCCAGCATAGCCATAGTTTTATTTAATCTAACAAGCTCATCCATACTACCCCTAATGGGTTATATTATTTAATCACACATACGTTTACTGCCATCAATATGAGAAGATAATCGAGAAACAGTTACTGCTCTTTTGCCCCTACCCCTTCTTCTTGAGAAGATTTTTCGGGAATTACTGTCGTTTTATTAAACTCTGTTACAGACATTAACCCAATTTCGCCCAAAAGTTTACCTACTCTATCAGTTAATTGAGCTCCAACAGATATCCAATATTTAATTCGATCTTCTGCAACAACAACTCTGTCTTTGTGATTCTTTTCGAGTAAGGGATTATAAAAACCAAGTCTTTCAACAAATTTACCATCACGTGGGGCAGTTCTCTCAGCAACTACTATTCTGTAGAACGGACGCTTTTTTGCCCCCCCCCTTGCCAATCTTACCTTTAAAGACATTATTAACTTCCTCTTGTAAAAATTTTCTCAATAAGCACTATAAACGCACATTATATAACATGCAGTGACAATTTTCAACACGTACAATTTAGTATGCTAGTTTGAGTTACTTTTTAACGAAGAATTATATCATATACATTACATTTACACATACTATCTAATTTTTTCTTTATATTCATTAAAGCATCGAAATTCTTATTTGCCATTACATCAGAGATAATATAGTGCTTTTTGTAATACTCAAATTTTTCCTCTATCTTCATATAATCATCAATCCCAGATATTTTGTCGCAAAATTGTATAAGTTCAATATATATATTGATTTTTATGTTGCTTAGTATATTTTTTATTTTTTCTGCACACTTTTTATCAAAGTGACAATAATGTAAAATGTATTCATGGTAGTCAAAAATTGGGAAAGAATGGGTTATACAAATATCCGCTGTGTCGTAATCCTTGCTCTCTTGCATGATCTCATATCCAATAAGTGGGTGAATATTCCTATCCTGTTTAGGTTTTAGAAAAAACTTTCCGATGTCATGAAACATACCATATTTGTGCGCAAGATTCTTTTCGATAAATCCGTTGGAATGTGCAGCTATTTCATATCCGGCTTTAGCAACCTGAGATGAGTGTTTAAAAGTTATAGCCCAATATTCGTCGTAAACCATTTTCTATTAGCAAGAAAATTTCATAAGAGTTACCTAGTTCTTTGTTGCTGTCGCATTCTCTTCTTTAGAATTCTCCAACTGTTTTTTTCTGATGTAGAGTGAAGCAAAATCAATCGGTTCCATAAGTAAAGGACTATAGCCTCCGCTAGAAGTAATATTTGCAACGATGTCTCTGATAAACGGAAACATCAAAAAAGGGCAATGTACCAACAAAATCGGTTCGAGAACATCACTCGCCGACTCTGGATTGATAGTGATGAGGCCAGCGTATACTAATTCAAGTACAAATACGTTTTTCTTATCACTTGTAAAAGATTTTACCTCAACTTTCATAGCTACTTCATAATGAGTATCCTGAAGTTTTGAAGCATTCGTCTCAACATTTACGGAAACCTGGGGCTGTTCACGATTTTCTTGATATTTAACCAAGAAATTAGGATTTTCAAATGATATATCCTTAACGTATTGATCAGTTATAAAAAAAGGATACTGAGTTTCGCTTGTAGCCTGAGAATCAGTTGATGTATCATGATTAATTTGGTCTTTGTTGTCTGTTGTCATAATAAACCTTAAACCTTCTGTTTTTTGGAAACAATTTTCTTAAGTGCTGTAGCTTTTTTGCCAAGTTTGCTAGAACTAGTATTCAATAGGAAACTATCTATCCCCCCTCCAGCTTCTATACATCTTATAGCACTAGCTGTAACTCGTAGTTTTACCATTCCATTAAGGGACTCACTTAAAAACGAAACATTTTGCAGATTAGGTAAAAATCTGCGACTAGATTTATTATTAGCGTGACTTACATTGTTCCCATAAAGCACAGCTTTTCCAGTTATTTCACACCGTCTAGACATTACAATTTCTCTAAAAATTCTCTTATAAACTGTCATACAGTGTATCACAGCCAATTTCTCACAGCAATAATTCTCTTAACATTGTATAATGTCACTTCGATGTGTTATGGTAAAAACGAGAAAAAATTGTTATCAAACGGCAATTTCTTTAAACAAAATTCCAAAGTTCTGTTGTTTTTATTTTTGAGTTATACAACATGTGGGATTGTTTTTTTTGGAGTTATGTCTGGATTTGGATTTATGCTAGCTGAAAAGGGTTTAAGTCCATCTTCAATATCAACAATTTTTATAGCAACATTACCGTATAGTTTTAAATTCGCTATTTCCCCTTTTATAAAAAACATTATAACAAAAATTAATATAAAAATGTTTACTATATTAATCCAGATTATTGTAATTATTAATATAATATTATTAGGAACTAATACAGAACAAAGCCCGATATACCTTATTTTTATAAATGTTTTTATTTTAACTCTTGCTAGTTCAGTTAATGATATAATAGCGGATTATATAAGGCTAGTGAGTTTTGAAGGCAAGACACTAGGAACTGCTCTTTCTGTAGGAACAATTGGTTTTAGATTTGGAATGTTTATTTCAGGTGCGGGGATACTTTATATTGCCTCATTTTACAATTGGACAATTGCCTTTTCTTCAGTTTCTATATTCATACTTATTAATATATTAGCAACAATTATGTTACCGCCACATAAAAATTTGGTTATCCTGGAAAAAAATGAAATTAATTCTATAAAAAACTACCTGAATTTTTGTAAAGGGTTATTTAAAAAGTATAATATAACAGCAATACTCCTCCTTACACTTTCTTTTAAATTCACAGATAGTTGTATAAATACTTTAAAAAGCGTATTTTTCCAGGAAAAGGGATTATCGAAAATAGACTATGCAAACATATCGCAGATTATGGGAGTTGTCGTCACAATTATCGTCGGTATGTTAGCTGCTACATTTACTTATAAAATGAATATAAAAAAATGTTCCAAAATAGCATTTTTTGGACAAATCATTGCCTCAATTTGTTTCATAATTCTGTCTTCTATGAACTGCACTTTTATGGTAACGACTATTTTTGTTAATATATCGACATTTTTTCTCGGGTTTTCCACTATAATATATAGAACTTATATTTCAGAAATATCAGCACGTGATATCAATGTATACACGATATTTATTTCGTTAGGATCTATCGGAAGAATAATATGCTCATATATAGGGGGGATCATAGTAGACACATACTCTTGGCATACGCTGTATTTCTTATGTGCCTTATCCAACATATTGGGATTTTTTATATGTTTTTACTCCAATATTCAAGAAAAAAAGAAAATTTTTTAAAATACTAAAGTTTCTATGCATTTTTTAATACAAATTAATAAATAATTAACTATTTCCTGCCAAACTTGTTAATAGGTATAGGGGAGATTTAAAAAAATCTCACTTAAATTATTTATAAGAGAGGTATTTCGTTATGAAAATAAAATTATTTATCCGTTTAACACCGCTTTTGTTACTAGCAAATGTTATTGATGTAGAATCCATGGCATCCACATCGCAAGTGCAAATTCCTGATCCACAAGTCGCTCAACAACAGCAACAAGGAAGTGATCCTTCAA
This sequence comes from Holosporales bacterium, assembly GCA_031269095.1. Lineage (GTDB taxonomy): Bacteria > Pseudomonadota > Alphaproteobacteria > RUG11792 > RUG11792 > JAIRWI01. Next base: position 15,991 of record JAIRWI010000014.1, on the reverse strand, counting down.
CTGCCTCTGGAAAAACTCCAGAAGAAATTGATGCAGAATTAAGGGGGGAAGTGGTACCTCAATCTCCCACCTCTGATCAGACACCTATAGTCCCTGATCAATATTCACCTCCACCTATAGAACAACCAGGAATAGTTCAACCAAATCCGGACCAGGCAGTACCATCTAACCCATTTGCAGAACCTGTTTCCCCTCCTGATCAGGAGGACTTTGGTTTAAATAATTTGTTTGCAGAGCCTATTAATACAACTCCTGAAAGTACAATACCACAGGCTCCAGCATTACCTCCTGAAATACCAGCGGCAGTACCACCTAATCCTCCATTTGTAGAACCTGCTGCAATCCCTACAACAGAAATACCACAAGCCCCAGCATTATCTCCTGAGGTACTAGCGGCAAGTACTGCCACACCTCCCCAAAGAGATCCATTTCTACCTATTACCCCTGAGTCTTTAACACAGAGAGGAAAGGATTTGAAGCATGTACCTAATCCTCCATTTGTAGAACCTGCTACGATGCCTACAACAGAAATACCACAGGCTCCAGCATTACCTCCTGAGATACCAGCGGCAGTAACACCTAATCCATTGGTTGGACCTGTTTCCCCTCCTGATCAGGAGGACTTTGGTTTAAATAATTTGTTTGCAGAGCCTATTAATACAACTCCTGAAAATACAATACCACAAGCTCCAGCATTACCTCCTGAGATACCAGCGGCAGTAACACCTAATCCATTAGCAGAAACTGTTACTCCTTCTAACCAGGAAGAAGACTTTGGATTAAATGATTTGTTTAAAGAATCTGATACTCCACCTTCAAACTCAATTCCCCAGGCTCCAGCATTATCTCCTGAGGTGCTAGAGGCAAGTACTGCCACACCTCCCCAAAGAAATCCATTTCTACCTATTACCCCTGAGTCTTTAACACAGAGAGGAAGGGATTTGAGAGATGTAACAGCTCTCAAAGAGGATATAATGAATAAAACTAATGAAATATTAGAGGGAAAAACCAAGCAACAACAACAGGAGATAGAAAGTTTCAAAGAACAAAGCAATAAAAACGACCAAATGTTAGCCCAAGAAATGATGAAACTCAAGAAAGAATTCGAAACAATAAAGGCAAATACGTCAAATACTTCACTGTCTACAGAGTCTTCTATTCCGCCGATTACTGATATAACAGAAATTAAAGAAACCGTGGAGAGTTCAGGTGCAGTTTCTGAAAACATGGAGAATCCTCAGTCAACGGGTACAGTGCCTACAACTAGCGAACAGACACCAATAGTTGCTGGTTCTTCGGAAAAAGAAATACACGCTAGTGCAATTGCTGCAACTCCAGTACAAGTTACAGAGCCTAGTACAACAACATCTCCTACTCATGTTTCAGAACCTAACTTAAAAGAGGGATCTACACATGTTACAGAGTCTAATTCAGCTACAGCAACTCCAGTGCAAATTACAGAGCCTAGTACAACTGCTACACCACATGCACAAACTAACTTAGAAGAGGTATCTACACATGTTACAGAGTCTAATTCAGAAGAGGAATTTATCCGAACGCAAAAAGAAATTAGAATTTTAAAGGACCAAGTAATAGAAGCTCAAAAAGAGGTTAAAAAACTTTCCAAAGATGTCGAACAGTTAACAAAAGATGAGAAGGAAATCGATAGAGATGAAAATAAGAAAAAAAAGGAAAAATCAGTAACTAAAAAAGAAGTAGAAAAGGAATCTGAGAAGGAAGCTGAGAAGAAAGAAGAAGCAGCTAAAACTGAGGGAGCAGGAAAAGAAGAAGATAGAAGAGAAAAAGAAGTAGAAAAGGAATCTGAGAAGGAAGAAGAAACACCTAAAACTGAGGGAGCAGGAAAAGAAGAAGATAGAACAGAAAAAGAAGTAGAGAAAGAATCTGAGAAGGAAGAAGAAACACCTAAAACTGAGGGAGCAGGAAAAGAAGAAGATAGAACAGAAAAAATAGTAGAGAAAGAAGCTGAGAAAGAAGCTGAAAAAAAAGAAGAAGCGGCTAAAACTGAGGGAGCAGAAAAAGTAGTAGAGGGAGCAGAAAAAGTAGTAGAGAAAGAAGTAGAGAAAGAATCTGAGAAGGAAGAAGAAACACCTAAAACTGAGGGAGCAGGAAAAGAAGAAGAGGGAGAAGAAAGAGGAGATAAATCAGCATCTGAAAAAAGAAAAATAAATTCAGATGTCTCGAACTCCTTAGATAGCTTGGACAAAAAACTCAAGGATATGGTGGAAAGTATAAACATTTTAACACAAACAACTAATAAATTTTCTCAAAAAGAAGGGCAGGAAACTATAGCACCTTCGGACGCATCACAACCAGAAGCGAATTCGACAATCCCAACGGACTCGGAAGCGACTTCGGCAACACCTTCAGCTCCTAAGGTAGCCTCATCAGCAACTTTGGAAGCATCAGCAGCGTCTGCTGCATAATATAGCTCGATATAGCTAAAAACATACAATAGGCTTTTTTAAAAAAAGAAGCCTATTGTTAGTTCCAAAACAACTAATAATTTCTGTTTATAAAAACATTATTTTCCCTTTACTTCTAATTTTCTACATCATCTTCATATTCAAATACACAAACCCCATATTACTACTTAGTTAATTAATATACTCTTCCAACTTAACAATTATAGTTGATCCACTTAACATTATACTCGAGTCGCTAGACAGCTAAGTAATTTTGAAGCTATTTCCCTTCCAGAATCATTGAAGCTTTTATGTCTATATTCGCTTGGCTCTCGAGTTATATCCCTAAACATACTAAGAAGTTGGATTTTTTGGCAATATTTGGAACATATTCATTTTAGGCTCTGTTAATAAAGTTCTATTTTTAGAAGAGCCAATGCTAAAAAACACAACTAGCTTTCTGTTTCCCTTAAGTCTCTGAAAAGATTCTCAACTCTATATCTTTATTTATAAATACTTTTATCAAAACTGTATTTAATCTTTCTGTTTCTCTTATTTGGAATACAAACTCCAATGCTAAAAAACCACAACTAGCTTTCTGTTTCCCTTAAGTCTTTGAAAAAGATTCTCAACTCTATATCTTTATTTATAAATAATTTTATCAAAGCTGTATTCAATCTTTCTGTTTCGCTTATTCGGAATACAGACTCCAATGCTAAAAAACCACGACTAGCCTTCTGTTTCCCTTAAGTCTCTGAAAAGATTCTCAACTCTATATCTCTATTTATAAATAGTTTTATCAAAGCTGTATTCAATCTTTCTGTTTTTCTTACTTGGAACACAAACTCCAATGTCATTGGAGTTGTATTTAGAAACACTTCTGTTATTTTACCTTAATTCAATCATAATTGCAGACAACCTGTTAATAGAGTCTGTACTCGCTCCAGTTAGCAATAGGTTGATTTTTAAAAATATATTTCAAGGAATTACATAGGGATTTAGCGTTTTTCTTGTTTTCTCCTAGTCAATTAAAACAACTACATTAATGATTTATTTAACATTAATTAACAAAAATACCTAGACCCGTATACCTCCAAGGAATATAGCTTAAAAAATCACCCGTTTGCTAATTAGAACGAGTGTAACGAGTATAATACGAGTTTATATAGTTGTTCCAGTTAACTTTGATATCGATAAAAATACCTAAAACATCAGTAATCCTTGGAATGTGTTTTAAAAAATTAACCTATTGCCAATTAGAACAAGTATGCTAGGTGAGAATCTCAAAAACTAAACACCTTTTTGAAAAAATAATCTTAGTATATCTGAACATTCTTTTTCCATAATACCTCCAATTATGTTTGGTTTGTGTATAGAATGTTCAAATACTTTACATCCATGATATATTGCACCAGTTTTAACGCTATATGCGCCGAAAAATATATTTTTTATACGCACTCTTTCAAGACATGCAGCGCAAAATGCGCATGGTTCCATAGTGATGTAAACACTCGATTCATTTAGATATTTCGCTTTTAAAGCTTTCAAAGACTCCGTCACTACGACGTACTCTGCATGCATAACAGCTGAATTTAAACCTTCTACTTTGTTATTTGAAACAGAGATAATTTCGTTACCATTGGCGATAGCGGCACATACTGGAATTTCATTTGAAGACAATATATTTCTAGCTGAATTAACGATAAGTTCCATAATCGATTGATTGTACATATATATCGTATGTAGATTACTGGCGGGAGCGACGGGACTTGAACCCGCGGCCTTCGGCGTGACAGGCCGACGCTCTAACCAACTGAGCTACGCCCCCACATATTGTATGCTGGTCAAGACAACTGCTGTATGGTCGCAAAAAAAGCGCTCTATGTCAATCTAGAATTTTATGTTAGAATCTTTTTGAGAAGTTCTTTTAGAAAGAAATTATGAAGGGCAACGTGTTGGAAGCTGTAATTGGAAGTGTGGTTCTTGTTATAGCGACCCTGTTTATTTTTTTTGCATATACAACTAGTGGGGAAAAAATTAATCACGGATACCAGATTATTGCCAAATTTGATGATGCGAGTGGTCTAGCTGTCGGAGCAGATATAAAAATAAGCGGTATTAAAATCGGGGTTATTAAGAGTCTTGTAATGGATAAAAATTATAGGGCAAAAGCTGTTTTTTTGATAAAAAATGATACTAAAATCCCCACGGATACGGTTGCCGCTATAACAACCGATGGTCTTATGGGAAACAAATTTGTATCCATGACGATTGGATTTAATGATGAATTTTTATCTGAAGGTGATGAAATAGAGGATACGAGATCATCAATTAATTTGGAAGAATTGGTCGATAAATTTGTTGTTGGTATGTCTAAAACGGGTGAATAATGGAAATTCAGGAAGTTTTGAAGATATTAGACGAAAAAAAAGCTGTTAATATTGCGGTTCTTGAGACAAATCCAAATAAACTTTCCGATTCATGTATTGTAGCTTCCGGTACATCATCACGGCATATGCAATCCGTTGCGGATTGTATCTATAAATACCTAAAATCAGAAAATTTATCTCCGAAAATTGAAGGAAATTCAAACACTGGTTGGATTCTTGTCGAGGCTGACGGAACCGAAGTGCATTTATTTAAACCAGAACTGAGAGAATATTATGACTTAGAGGGGTTATTAGGATCTAAAAACACACAGGACGTCATACTTCCCTCATTACAGTAGGGGTGAATTATCCGTGATTTTCGTTTTGTGTTTAAAAAAGCGTATGTGCGCTAAAAACTTTAAAAACATCATCAACTTCACTTCCTCTCCCAACAATTGTAACAGTAGGTTTAGAGCTAATTATTTTTTTTATACAATTCTTAACTGAATCGATATTAACTGAGTTAATAAAGTCAGTCGTTTCCTGACATGAAAAAAATCTACCAAACAACAAATATTGATGAGCCATTCTTTCCATCCTGGTTGAACTACTTTCCAGTCCCATAAGAAATGCAGCTTTTATTTGTGTTTTAGCTCTTTCAATTTCTTCCTCTTTTACGTTATCCTGGATTGTCATAAGTTCATTATGTATAATTTTCGCGACCTCGAGAGAATTAGCATTATCTGAACCTGCGTATATTCCGAAAGTACCAGTATCTTTGTAGTTAGCGTTATAGGAGTATATGGAGTATACTAAACCTCTTTTTTCACGGACCTCTTGAAAAAGTCTGGAAGACATTCCCCCTCCTATTATGGTTGAAAACACCATCTGATCAAATTTGTCTCCCCCATTATGATTAGCTCCTTCAAAACCAATCATAATATGCTTTTGTTCGAGATCCTTTTCTTTGTGAGCAAATCCCCCCTTATACAATTGTTTTTTAGGAGGTTTTGTTTCGAAATCAGTCATTTTTTCTGTAAAATTTTGAGAAATTTCTGTTAATTCATCATGATCGACGTTTCCAGAAGCGGCCAGCACCATGCTCGAAGTTTTATAGTTATTTTTAAGGTAATTCCGTAAATCCTTGGGATTAAAAGACCTTACGCTTTCTATTGTCCCAAGTATCGGTCTTCCTAGTTCTTCATTTTCAAAACTCTTTTTTTGAAACAATTCGAATGCTAGATCGTCTGGGGTATCGTTCATCTGTTTAATTTCCTGAATAATAACACCGCGTTCTTTTTCAAATTCGACGGAATTAAAGATGGAGTTCTGAATGATATCAGTTACAACATCAACTGCTAAACGGAGATTATTTTTTAAAACTTTTACATAGTAGGCAGTTATTTCCTTCCCTGTATATGCGTTCATATACCCCCCTACAGATTCTATTGCTTCAGATATTTCAAAGGCAGTTCTTTGTTCAGTCCCTTTAAACGCCATATGTTCAACAAAGTGAGATACCCCACAAAGTTCTTCAGTTTCGTTAACAGACCCAACATTAACAAAAATCCCCACAGAAACTGTTTCAAAATTTTCTATTTTGTCAGATGCAACCGTTATTCCGTTTTTTAACACAGTTTTTTCTACGCTCATTATTGGTTTTCTTTTTGAATCTCTTATATATGGATTATAGATAATATTTTAGGAATTCGCTTAAAAAATGTAAAGTTTGATACAAAAATAAGAAAAAATTAAAAAAAAACAGAGGTGGGAACTTAAGAATACAATTTTAGAAATTGGCATAAATACTCGCACATACATACACACGTATGTCAGTCAGAGGCAGAGATGTTTTTTTGTGTACTATTGTTTTTGGTATCTTTGATAACTTAACTTATTTTATAATTACAGCATACTGTGTTTTAAAAATGGATTTCTTAAAGTATGTCGTCATCCTTTAAAATAGATGAATCTGCTTTTGATAAACTTGCCGAAATATTAAAAAAACACGGATTAAGTGAGATTGAATATAAAGAAGGTGACAGAAAAATCAGAATCTCCATGACTACTGCTCAGCAAGCGACTATTTTACAATCAACTAAAGAGGTTTCTTCTGAATTTTCTACACAATCAGCAGCAACAGTATCGTCGTCGCCTTTGATACAGGATTCACAAAATACCGACAATATAGAAAACAATGCAGGAATTGAAATTAAATCCCCAATGGTTGGTACTTGCTATATGTCTCCGGAACCTGGAGCGGCATGCTTCGTTAAAATTGGGGATGAGGTTGCCATTGGCCAACCACTCCTTATCATAGAAGCAATGAAGGTTATGAACCTGATCAAATCTCAATATGCAGGAAAAGTTTCCGATATTAAAGTTTTGAGTGGTGATTCTGTAGAATATGGTCAGGTTTTGCTTATCTTAGAGTAATATAAAAATGTTTAAAAAAATACTGATAGCTAATAGAGGAGATATAGCGGTTAGGGTTCTTCGTGCCTGTAAAGAAATAGGAATATCAACGGTTGCTGTTCATTCTGAGATTGATTCCAACCTTATGAATGTTCTTTTGGCGGATGAGAGTGTTTGTATAGGTCCGAATAGAGCAATGGACAGCTACCTTAATATCAGTGCAATTCTAAGCGCTGCAGAACTCACCAGAGTTGATGCTCTTCACCCTGGAGTTGGGTTTTTATCTGAAAATAGTAAATTTGCCAAAATTGTAGGAGAACATAATGTAAAATTTATTGGACCAAGCCCCGAGCATATATCCATGATGGGGGATAAGATAATAGCCAAAAAAACAATATTTGAGTTCGGAATACCGATTATTCCAGGATCAAAAGGAGAGGTTATATCTGTCCAACAGTCTATAGAAATAGCAAAAGACATTGGATATCCAGTTATATTCAAAGCAACAAATGGTGGTGGCGGTAAGGGGATGAAAATTGCTAACAATGAAGATGAAATCGCTAATGCTTTTTCTATGGCAAAAGGAGAAGCTAAGACTAATTTCAATGACGATAACGTGTATATGGAGAAATATTTAGCAAATCCTAGACATATAGAAATTCAGATCATTGCAGATAATTATGGAAATGTTGTGTATCTTGGAGAAAGAGATTGTTCAATCCAAAGAAATCATCAAAAACTTCTAGAAGAATCCCCATCTCCAGCCCTATCTAAAAAAGATAGAGAAAAAATTGGAAAAATCGTAGTTAATGCAATATCAAAAATGGGATATGTTGGGGTTGGTACCATTGAATTTTTATATGAAAATAATGAATTCTTTTTTATGGAAATGAACACACGAATACAGGTTGAGCATTCAGTAACTGAAATGGTAACTGGTATCGATATCGTTAAGGAACAAATTAGAATAGCAGCTGGAGAAAAACTCTCCTTCTCTCAAAGTGACGTAAAAATAAATGGGCATGCGATTGAATTTCGAATAAACGCAGAAGATCCACAAACTTTTATACCAACACCTGGTATGATCACTGAACTTTATTTTCCTGGAGGAATTGGTGTACGTATTGATTCTCATGTCTATAGGGGGTATAAAATCCCCCAATATTATGATAGTCTAGTGGCAAAACTTATTGTCCATGGAAAAGACAGGGAGGAATGCCTAGCACGTGGGGAAAGGGCCCTTTCAGAAATTGTTATCGAGGGAATATCAACCACAACAGAACTTCATAAAAAACTGGTTCAAAATAAAGAAGTAATAAACGGGGATTATAATATCCATTGGTTAGAGAGAAATTTAAAGAACTTGTAACTACGTATAAATTTTACAAAACATGTTTTCTTAACTGGTTTGTTTATAAAAAATATCAAGTATACTCATTTATATTAGTGATAAGTTAGTTTTTCAAACATGTTCAATAGGAATCACAATGTTTTTATATTTTTATTTTTCCATACTTGCTCTAGTTAAAAAAGGGGAGTTTTTAAAGCTATTTCCCTCAGAATCATTGAATTTTTGTATTTGTATTAGCCCATCACCTGAACTAATCGAGTATAATCATAAAAATAATTATAGCCCTAAAAATTAAGGGACTATATAATCATAGACGATTGGATTGAATTTTATGAAGGTGTGTCAGTATGATGGAAAATAATAAAATCGAACTAAGAGACGAAGAAAGAACTGTTTGTGAGGTTTGGACAAGGGTTATGGGATATTTTCGCCCTGTAACTACGTTTAATAACGGAAAAAAAAGCGAATATGATGACAGAATATGTTTTGTTGAAAAAACTTGCGAAAACTGCCATATATCTGACTAATAATAAAAGAAACACACTAAAGTGAAGAAGGTTTCAAAGGTAGTTAGTTCTGTTATCTCTCTTTGCCAGAACGAAGATTTAAGATTGTATGTTCTAATTCATAGTAACTGGGGGTATATCGTAGGGGAGGAACTTACCCCTCTAACTTCACTTCATTCTGTATCTAGAGGTGTTTTGTATATGAACATTATTAGTTCATGTTCGCTTATCGCAAAGGGGGAAGAGCCGTTTATCATTTCTAGACTAAACGATATCTTACCTAAAAAAGGAATAAATGATCTTGTTTTTAGACATTGTTCTATGTTGAAAAATCCACCTAAAATTGAGAAAAAACGCGTTCATAAAGAGGTTTCTAGGATTGATGATTTTAGGTTGAACAACCAGAGACTTCACTCCGCTTTTGAAGATTTAAAGACTGAAATTCAAAGCGCTGCTTAGTTGTGGAATTTTTATATTCAAGCTATAATAGTCCCTGAAGTATGCTCCTAATCGCAAAGGATTTTTGGTTTTAAAAAATTGATAAAATTAAGATTTCCACTAAAGGATCTGACTTTTTTAAAAACCGGTGGTGTATGTGACATTTTGTTTGAGCCGGAAAGTTTGCAGGATCTGCAGAATTTTGTAATATCAAATAACGATAAGCATATCGTAATTTTGGGAGCTATGTCTAATGTGATAATTCCTGATGACGGAATTAGAGGAGCTGTTATACGGCTCTCTAATAGTGCTTTTCAAAAAATTGATTTTTTATATAATAACAAAGTCTACGTAGATTCTGGAGTCTCTGTAAATTCTTTTATAAAAATCTGTGCTAAAAATAATATATCGTGCATCGAGGAGATGTATGCAATCCCGGGGACAATAGGCGGAGCTATTTCTATGAATGCAGGCACTCCTATTTTTGAAATATCAGAAGCTATTTTGAAAATCGAATGTATTAGCAAAAAAACTGGAAAAATTATTGTTTTGCCCCGAGATAATATAAAATTTGAATACAGAAAAAGCAATTTACCAGATGACTTGATAATAACATCGTGCATTTTAAAAACTAAAAACTTAAATAGAGATGTTATTTTAAAGAGAACAAAAGAGATATTCGAAAAAAGAAAGATGTCACAACCAATAACGTCAGCGACGTGCGGAAGCACATTTAAGAATCCAGATGGTAGCACCTATAAAGCTTGGGAACTTATAAAAACTGCTGGATGCTCTGGGATGTGTGTTGGAGAAGCAGTATTATCAGATATGCATTGCAATTTTATAATAAATAAGGGAGGGGCAACATCTACTGATATCTTAAAGCTTATTAGTTTGATTAAAGAGTCTGTTTATAAAAAACATGGTATAATTCTCGAGGAAGAAGTGAGGCTTATAGCTAATTATTTACTATAATCTTGTATACGTCCAATTTATTTTACAAATACATTACACTTCTTGCGTAACTATGTCATAAAAGCGTAATATTCTGGGGAATGAGGAATTTGTGTACAAAAAATGAAGTGTGAGACAATAAAAAATCTAACAGATAACGAATTCATGAGACTAACTGGGGTAAAGAAAAATACTTTTAACAAGATGATTGAAATATTTGAGTTAACTGAAAAAGAATAGCCAATAAGAATATTACAGGATTTATAAAAAGGTTTAAGATAGTGACTAATAAGTATACAATGGGAAAGATTCTCTCTTAGTTTTAATTTAATCTCGGTTATTGCCAATTTGGAAAGAATTTTATAAGTTATACAAAAAGTGTAATGAACTATATTTTTGATCTTTCTCTTAAACCATCATCATCAGAGCTTTTTTATAGGAATAAGAATTGAAAAAAATATGTAGGATTGGTATTACATCTTTATCTGTAATAGACATTTTTAACGAACTTATTATAATAACTCTGAAAAGGTGCAATTATATAGTAGACATACACATTGATAAAATTATCTAGCCCATGCTTAGGGAAACTTGAAAAGCAATACGTAGAGAGAGTTTTAGATGCTCATGCTATAAATATGGGTATAGAGACTCGCGAATTTGAAAATGAACTTACTGAATTTTTTAGAACACCAAATACTGCGCCGCATGTTATTTGTGTTAACTCTTGTACCGCGGCGCTTCATCTATCGTTGCAAGCACTAGGAATAACCTATGGAGACGAAGTCCTTGTCCCTTCTCTAACTTTTATAGCAAGTTTTCAGGCTATTTCTGCGACAGGAGCTATTCCTATCCCCGTTGATTCAGATCTTGACGATGGATTCATAAGCATTGATGATATAGTAAAACAACAACGCGTAACAGGCAGAACAAAGGCTATTATGCCTGTTTTGTATGCGGGTTGTGGGGGCAGGAAAATGCATAAAATATATGAATTCGCTAAAGAAAATAACTTGTACGTAGTTGAAGATGCGGCTCACTGTTTTGGTGAGGAAAACATAGCACAGCGTGCCGGTATACTATGTTTCAGTTTCGATGCTATAAAAAATATAACCTGCGGAGATGGAGGGTGCATTATCACCTCCGATTATAAAATAGCAGATAAGATTAAAGATATAAGACTCTTAGGAGTTATAGGTGATACAGAGGCTCGTTATAGCGGAAAACGTAGTTGGGGGTCTGATACAGTGGATCAGGGATGGCGATACCATATGAGCAATATTTCTGCGGCGATTGGAAGAGCTCAACTTTCGAGATTTAATACAGATTTGGGCTTAAAACGGAAAAAATATGCCAATATGTATATAAATGAGCTACAAAATCTCGAAAATATACGACTTTTTCCTATAAATGCAAAAACTGCAGTCCCTCATATTTTCCCAATTATTGTGAAAAATGGAAAAAGAAACGATCTCAAAAATTTTTTACGTGACTATGATATAGAATCCGGAGTGCAATACAAACCAAATCATTTACTTACGAAATTTAATAGAGGATATGATTTGCCAAACGTTATGAGCATATACGAAAGTATTCTGTCAATCCCACTACACCCCCGATTATCTGAAACTGACGTCCTCTACATCATTGGAAAAATTAGGAAATTTTTTAAATGAGACTTTTTCCAATTAGATAATAATGAAACAGGGAATATTAAACCTATCTGAAAAAGATCTCGAAATCTTTTTTATTCAAGAAGGAATACCAAAATTTAGAGCAAGCCAGGTATATTCCTGGTTATATCGCTTTGGAAAAACTTCATTTTTCGATATGACAAATATTGATAAAAGTCTCCAAAAGAAATTAGATGACATTTTTTATATATATCATCCTAATATAGAACGTATTCAAAAATCAAATGATGGAACAATTAAATTTTTATTAGAATTAAACGATTCAGATACAGTAGAAACTGTGTATATCCCGAGTTCAAAAAAAAGAAATACGTTATGTATATCATCTCAGGTAGGGTGTTCCGTTGGGTGTAAATTTTGTAATACTGGGTACAATGGTTTTATACGAAATCTGAGTGCTGAAGAGGTTATTGTCCAATATCTTGTCGTTAATAAATACCTCCAAAATAGCCATGAAAAAATATCAAATATAGTCTTTATGGGGATGGGGGAACCTCTCTATAATGCCAAAAATGTTCTGTTTGCTATTGATATATTTTCAAAACTTATTTCAAGACGTAAAATTACTCTTTCAACTTCCGGAATTTCAGTAGTTTTAAAAGAAATAGCCACTGATTTGAAATGTAAATTAGCAATATCTCTCCATGCCCCTAATGATGAAATTCGTAGTAGGATTATGCCAATCAATAATATATACAATATAAAAAGTATTATGAATGCTTGTGAAATATATCATAAAAATCATGAATTTTTAAAAATAACTTTTGAATATTTGTTATTAAAAGGTATTAATGATTCTAAAGAATGCGCCTATGAGCTAGTTGATCTCATTAAAAATACAAATTCTAGAGTGAATATATTAATGTTTAACGAATGGGATGGCTGTGTTTTTAAGCCATCATCAAGCTCAGCTCTAAAAAACTTTGTTAGCATTTTGGAAAAAAATGGAATCGAAGCTCCAATTAGAGATAGACGTGGCCTTGATATACTCGCAGCTTGTGGACAACTCAGTAGAGCTAATTCTTCTACCTAATCCCTAGATATTTCTCAATTTTATAAGATGCGAGAGCTCCTTGCCCCGCTGCGTATATCGCCTGTTTAAGAGATCCACTTACAACATCTCCTGCAGCAAAAACCCCTTTACAAGAAGTTACTGAATTATCCGCGATGATATATCCCTCCTCATCCAGTTCTACGATATTTTTGAAAATATGAGACATTGGATAAACACCAATTGCTATAAAAACTCCATCTACTTCTAGGAAAGTTTTTTCTATACTGTTATCTTGTTTTAGGGAAATAGAGTTAACCCTTTCTTCGCCGTGTATTTCTTGAACAATAGAATTCCAAAAGATTTTGATCTTCGTATTGGAAATAACTCTGTCAGCAACAACTTTTTCCGCTCTAAATGTATTTCTCCTATGAATTAAATAAACAGTATCTGCAAAATTAGAAAGGAATAGAGCCTCCATAACGGCAGTGTTTCCCCCTCCAACAACAGCAACTTTTTTATTACGGTACATCGGGCCATCGCATGTAGCACACCAAGAAACTCCCTTGTTTGAGTATTCTTTTTCTCCAGGAATTTCCAAATTTTTATGGTTTGATCCCGTAGAAATCAGAACCGTTTTAGAAAATAAAAAATTTCCATCTGAAAGAGCTATTTTAAACGTGCCATTACTCATTTTTTCAATTTGCTCTACAGTTTCATATATAAATGATGTTCCAAGGGATTCTGCCTGATTAAGCATTTTTACCATAAGATCACCACCATTTATTGAATTAAAACCAGGGTAGTTTTCAACCATATCTGTTTTTGTAAGTAAACCACCTGGAGTATCACCGGCAACAATAATTGGCTCAATCCCACATCTGGCAGCGTATATCGCACAACTCAATCCCGCAGGCCCTGACCCTATAATAACTAAATTTTTTATTTCAGTCATAAAATTTCGCGAAAAAAAAACAAAACAACAATACTGCTATTACTACTATTGGCGGGCGCCGGAGGACTCGAACCCCCGACCCGCTGATTAAGAGTCAGCTGCTCTACCACCTGAGCTAGGCGCCCATGCACACACTATTTACATACAACATATATCTGGCGTCTCCTACGGGATTTGAACCCGTGTTGCCGCCGTGAGAGGGCGGTGTCCTAGGCCTCTAGACGAAGGAGACATCATCTACACATGATCTACTACAAAATCATATACGACATTTGGACTTTAACATACTTCCTTTTATATCGAAAGAAAAATATATAAATCTGTCTTTTAAAAACTTCTTTGAAACATAAATGTAAAACAAAGAATATTAAGAAAAAATCTTATCTATCTGCTTTCATAAAAAAAAAAAAAGAAATAGAAGATATACTCGCTCCAGTTAGCAAATAGGTATTTTTTTGGCTACATTCCTTAGAATTACATAGGTTTAGAAATTTTTGTTAACACTAATATCAAATAAAACAACTATATAAAACGTTTCAGGATAGCCTATAAACAAATATCGTGTTAGACTGACATACGTCAATTTTTATCTAGATATGGAGTATTCGCATGGTTTTTTATGCAATTTTAATTTTAGCGATAATTATTATTTCGCTATCACTTTTTATGGTTGAACAACAAACATGTGCAATTGTGGAGAGATTTGGTCGTTTTCAAAAACTTGCGAAACCAGGACTCAATGTTAAGATACCTGTTATTGAAAATATACGTGCTAGGATGTCTTTGCGTATTCACCAGCTTGATGTTGAAGTTGAAACCAAAACACATGATAACGTTTTTGTAACTGTGGTTATTGCAGTTCAATATAGAATATTAGAAAACAAAATCTATGAGTCATTTTATATATTGCAAGATCCAGACCAGCAGATTAAAGCATTCGTATTTGATCTCGTAAGAGCACAGGTCCCAAGCCTTGTTCTTGACGATGTTTTTTCTAAAAAGGATGATATAGCAAATGCGATAAAAGATGAGTTACAATCTACTATGTCCGAATTTGGATATGAGATAATAAAAGCCCTCGTAACAGATATTAATCCTGACCACAATGTTAAAGCAGCTATGAACGAAATAAATACCGCTCAAAGACTCAGAGTTGCTGCCACTGAAAGAGGCGAAGCAGAGAAAATACTTAAGGTTAAACAGGCTGAAGCCGAAGCCGAGGCGTCTATCTTGCACGGTAAAGGAGTAGCTGGGCAAAGGCAAGCTATCATTGAAGGACTTTGCAAATCTGTTGATGAATTTACTAAACAAACTGGATCTTCTGCTGACAGCGTTATGGATATGGTTCTTCTTATACAGTACATAGATACTCTAAAAGAAATAGGAGCTTCTTCCAAATCAAATGTTGTTTTTGTCCCCCACTCGCCAGGAAATTTAAGTTCAATTGCTGAACAGGTAAGAGAAACAGTTTTTTCATCTGAATCCTTTAAGAAAGATTTGTAATATACGCTAGAACAAATTTTAGAAGAGCCCTCTACTGCTATATATTTATACCAAATAGAGATAGGTTGTTTTTTAAAATTATATTCTCAAAATTATTTAATAAATATACTCATTCTAGTTGGCAACAGGTTAGCTTTTAATCTATATTTCTTATAATTATAGAGGTTTTAGCATTTTTGTTAATACTACTGTAAACTAAAATAGCTATACTCATTCCTTTACATAAATAATATCCCCATCTTTTCCCCCAAACCTTAACTCTTTTTTAACCTCTTAATGATAGAATATAATTATAACATATTAAGGAGGAAACAAGTTTTATGAACAAGTACATATATAAAGGGTTTATCATATTAGGTTTATTTGGGATAAATAACAGTACTAATGCTTCT
>JAIRWI010000005.1 GCA_031269095.1 Holosporales bacterium | reverse complement strand
ATGAAAAGTTCTTTGTTAAACTCACCGGTGTGTGCCTTAAAGGCAAACGCTAATAAGACGAAGATGAGAAGGGCTATTGTTTCAGATATAACTTCTCTCTTCGTTTTAGTTATCACTATGTCTTTTCGTTTGTTGTCCATAATTTGTTTACTCCTTTTAATAAATTGTTAACTTCTATCTCCCCATATTTTTAGCTTAAAACAGCTGTTTTTAAAAAGTCAAAAAATAAAAATCCTTTAAAATTTGGTATAATTATTTTTATATTTTGTTAGAGTTTAAAAACATAGAATTACTCACAACTTATACATTATATAAGAAATCATAATAAGTTTTCTATTTGGAAAATGAAAAATCTTCTGCTATAATCAATCTTTCTTTGTGTAGAGCAAAACATAAAGGATTTTTGGAAAGAGTTTGGGTCAAAACCTCATGAATCAAAAAAATAGCATTAGTGTTAATCTTTATAGTTCCACTTCTGGTATTAGGCTCAGTTAACAAAGTTCTAGTCTTAGAAGAGCCGATGTCAAAAAAAAAACACAACTTTATCAACTCAATAAACAAAGTGGTAAAAACATAAAAACCTATGTAATTTCACGGGGGGATTGTGTTAAAGCCTAGTTGTTTCCAAAACAAAAAACCATCGAGAGCACATTTTATTGAACCCAAGTCTATACCAGCCTGGCTGCTGCTATCACACTCTGACCAATTATCTGGTCTAAATTTGCCTCAAATCAACACATTCCCAATGGCAGTACAGATTGTATTAGAAAGTGGTCGAATATCCAACAAGAAATCTTTGCTCTTGATCGAGATTATCCTTCTTTTTTACAGGTATTGCGTATGTAAAAATTATTGGTCCAAGCGGGGTTAAGAATGATACACCGAAACCTACGGAAGCTCTAACGTACGTATCATCAATGATTTTGTGATCTAAAACTCTAATATTTTGTATGTTATATGATTTTCCATCAAAATCACAAGCCATCAATGGGGTTCCATCCTCGTTTTTCATAGTAGTTGAGGGCTTTAAGAATTTTTCTCCTTTTTCTGGAGCATCCCAAATACTTCCGAAATCCGTAAAGATAAAACCTCTAAACTGAAGTTCTTCGGGAAGCCCTAAAGGAAACTTAAATTCAAGTGTTCCTTTCCAAAACTTTTTTGCTCCGATATATGCCGTAGTTTTATGTTTTTTAACTAATTCCACTTTTTTTTCAGATATTACAGTTTCTCCATTTATAATTGCCCAGGTCGTCTCAGATATTGGACCAATCCCACAATCGTCAAAACCTCTAAAAGAATCGAGTCCAAGGCTGAAGCTATCGAGTATGAGCGGATTTTTGTCACCAATTTTGTTCATGATTCCGCCAATTCCAGCAACTTTTATTGTCGATCTATCAAAAACTGGCATAACATACACACCAAATAGTTCATTTTTGAAGTGTTTTGCATCCCCCCCAACACCGGCAAACGTATTGCTAATTCCAGTTCTAAAATAGCCTTTAGGCCCCGTTAAAAATGAGGTCCCATAACTTATATTATGTTTAACTAATGACAAGTCAGATTTACCAAGTTCTTTGGTCGGGAAATCATCATTCCCCAATTTCATTGCTTGGTATCTAATAATAGGAGAAGCGAAAGGAATGACCTCTTTAAATTTGCGATGAGCAAAATGATAATCCCAGCCCTGTGTGATTTTAGGGGTTAGTTCGTATGACACTCCACATATCGCCCCTATCTCATCCGTTGTAAACTCATAAAATTTCCCTGAAAGATTTCTATGTAAAGTTATCGAACCACTAACATCTGTGTCAAAAAGGTGTGGCTCGGCTACTCTCACTACAACATTGTTTAAAAACTTAAATTCACGCTTTGTTTTTTTTACCCCCACGGTTGTATCTGTTCCTTCCTTGGAAGATTCATTGGTAGTAATCCCACTATCACTAACTTTTTGGAACCCGGAGTTCATGGAAACGGACAGAGATCTACCAGTCCCAAAAAAATTACTTTCGCTATATGTTACCCCTGCACCAAATCCAGTTGCCGTAGAATAGCTTACCGAGAGAACGGCTTGTCCAGTTGACTGTTCTTCTACATTAACTTGAACAACACACCTATCCGGAGAATTTGTATCAGGAATCGCATTTACATCGACGGTTTTGAAAAATCCAAGAGCTCTAATATTATTTTCTGCCATCGAAAGGAGACTTTCATTAAAAGCATCCCCTTCTTGGAGAGGAATTTCTCGTCTTATAACATGATCCCTCGTTCTTGTGTTCCCTTTAATAACTATTTTGGAAATATAAACTTTGTCCTCTTCCATTATGTGAAAAACAATCCCTAAAGTATTTTTAGTTTCTTCTTTATTCACTATGGGAATAACTTTAATCGACGCAAAACCCTTTGCTCCAGCTGCTTTAGAAAGTGCCACAAGATCCGTATCGACAAGGACTATATTATACCTATCACCTTTTTTACAGAGTAATTTTTGTTTAAGTTCTTTTTCGTCAAGTTTTTCAATATGGGATTTAACATCAATATCTGATATTTTGTATATCTCCCCTTCTTTTATACTGAACGTTAATATAAAACCCTTTTTATCCGATGATAACTCGGCTGTGCATGAAAGAATTTTAAAATCAGCGTATCCATGCTCTTTATAAAATCTACTAAGGAGTGCTTTATCCTGGTTTAGTCTGTCGCTGTCGTATATGTCATCTGTAACAAAAAATCTGTACCATCTTTTGATCTTAGAAGAGATTGCATCTCTCAAAGCACTTTGGCTAAAATTCTTATTACCTATAAACACAATTTTTCTTATTCCAGAAGCATCTCCCTCATTTATTTCAAAAACTAAGTTAACTCTATTATTATCAAGTCTAATAATTTTTGGGTTTATCGAAGCATTATACCTCCCCATTTTTCGGTACTGCTCTAGTAATCCTTGTTGAATTTCTCGAATTTTGGTTGGAGAAAGGGTTTCGTGAGACTTCAATTTGATTATTTCTTTGAGACTAGCATTATTGATTTTTTTGTTCCCTTCAAAAGAAATCTTTTCAATAATGGGATACTCTTTTACTTTTACAACAAGGTTACCGTCCTTAATATCAAGGCCAACCTCTTCATATGCGTATGTTGCGTTTAGAATTTTTAGTGATTCGTTTAGTGCATTATCATCAAATAAATCCCCAACCCCCACTGGTAGATATGAAGCAACTGTTTCTTGGTCTATCCTCTGGCATCCTATATATTCTATTTTCTTAATCTTTTGAGTTGACATTTTTTGGGGGTTTTCTTTAGGTGTTTCCAACCTTTGTTTAGTTTCGTTTTTTAAAATTTCCTCTTTATTACTATCAATAGGTGGGCTTTTCTCATTATTGGCTTCAGATTCATTCTCATTTGTTGAATTTTCTACATCTTTTTTCTCATAAGCTTGCTCGTTTGTAACATTTTCAACTGTAGCTGTTTTAGATTCAGCACATACACTATTTTCTCCAAAAAGCAAGCTCAAACATAACAGTAATAGAGAAGTTTTATAAAACACATTCATAATACGTAATCTTAATTTCGTCTAAAGAATGTCCATATTTTCGCAGAATATGCACAAAAAGAGCAAGACATTTTATAGAATACACAGAAAAATCTCAATAAGGTCCTTTAATAAACACGCAGCTAGAGATTAAACTAACCTTTTTCGTATTCTAGTATTTTAGATACGCTCAAGTATATACCTACCTCAGCACTCTCACTTTATTTGTTTTAAAAAGTTGTATATCCCTTTAGGATACTAAACTCGTTATGATTCTCTTTTTTTATCTAGTTTCGAGGTTAGGGTAGTGAATATAAAAATTCGTTGTACAAAACTTTTACTAACATTAAGATAAAAAGTCATTATTCTTGCGCTTATCAATTTCGATAAAAAGTAATAAATATGGGAACGAAAATATTAGCAATAGAATCAAGTTGTGATGAAACCTCTGCGGCAGTAGTAACTGATGAGGATCCGCGTATATTATCTAATATAGTTTATTCACAAATCGAAGTTCATAAAAAATATGGAGGAGTTGTCCCAGAACAAGCTGCACGATGTCATATAGATAATATTGATAAAGTTATCACCGAAGCACTCGATACGGCGAAACTAGATCTTCATAGAGATATAGACATTATAGCTGTAACGGCGGGCCCCGGGCTTATAGGAGGACTTCTCGTTGGGGTAATAACAGCAAAAACAATGGCTTTATTAACGAAAAAACCTTTTATGGCAATTAATCACCTCGAGGCACATATACTTACACCGAGGCTTTGTTATAAAGATCTTCAATTTCCATATGTTGCGCTCTTGGCCTCCGGGGGACATTTCATATTTGCAGAAATTAAAGGAACCGGAGATTATAGAGTTCTTGGAGAAACACTCGATGATGCCGCGGGGGAAGCTTTCGACAAGGTTGCTCGCATGCTGGGGTTCCCGTATCCTGGGGGACCATCCATAGAAATGGCAGCGACCAAAGGGGATAAAAATAGATTCCAATATACTATCCCTCTATTAAAACAGATTAATAAATGCAATGGATCATTTTCAGGACTTAAAACTGCAACAAAGATACATATAGAAAAAATTGGTTCAGAAAATCTCAGGGAGCAAGATAAATGCGATATAGCAGCATCTTTTCAGGAGACGGTAACAAAATTTATAGTACGCCAGTTTTTACGGGCTATTTCTATGGCTTCATCTCCTATTAAAACCATTGTTCTATGTGGAGGAGTCGCAGCAAACAAAAATATAAGAAATTCAATACAGAATTTGGCAGATATTAGGAATCTATTATTTTATGCACCACCGCTTGATTTATGTTCTGATAATGCAGCGATGATAGGCTGGAGTGCTATTGAAAGAAATTTTGCTGGATTTCCTTATTCACCATTAGATTTCCCCGCTAAACCAAGATGGAGAATAGATACTTTAAATCAAAAATGATTATATACCTATCTCACTTTGTAACTTCATACCAACAACGGTCATTTTTCTAAGATTGATATATATAGTTATATGAAAAAGTGTGAAGAACCATACTCATTCCTTAACATAGATAATATCTATATATTTCCCCCAAAAATTAACTCTTTTTTAACCTTTTAATGATAGAATATAATTATATTATATTGCGGAGGAAATAAGTTTCATGAACAAGTACATATATAAAGGGTTTATCATATTAGGTTTATTTGGAGTTAATAACTATACTAATGCTTCTACTCCTGGTCCTACTCCTGCTCCTTACTATGGAAGTCCAGAAGATGA
>JAIRWI010000028.1 GCA_031269095.1 Holosporales bacterium | reverse complement strand
ACTGAATTTTTTTATGGCAGATAGAAAGCATAAATCATAAAGCTTTAATAGTTTTAAATTTTGTTATCAAATCCTGCTCGCTCCAAATCTTCACTCTCTTCCTGTTTTCTATCGGATATTATCACCAAATACTCATTAATTTCTTTCCTCTCAATGCCTGTTATGTTTTTGATTTCATCAATTAAGAACCCGCGTTCATTGAGGAGTTTCACTTTTTCTATGTTATTTTCCCTTTCTCGTTCTTCTACTCTTGAATCCATAATTCTACTTTGTATCTTATTATCTAAGGTTTCTAATAAGGATAGATTTTTTCTTTTTCCATCTTCTAGAAAGCGTACTACCTTACTATATTGAGCCAAAAAAGTGTTATCCATACTAGAGCATCCAGTTCTTATAAGGTCTAGTTTTTTAAAAAAGGCATCTATAAATCCGGTTTGCGCACGTTGTAAATTATAAGACATTCTCTCGTCAATTGCTTTTCTAAACTGGGCTTTCTCAAGGTCAGTCAAATTTTGCAATTCTTCAATTTTATATTCTTCTATATTATCAAATACAACCCCTGGTGTATCAAACTCATCATACCCAGTAGGTAGAGGAAGCTTACATTGATGATGCTCAACTTTTCTTTCTTTTTCTATGATCATCGTATTTTTTTATGTAGAGGATGGTCTGGATTTCCCATAATTTCTAATTCTTCTAAATTTAAGTTTTTTTGCGAGTTTCTACTCTTGTTAGAATTTATTCTTGCAAAAGGAGTAGGGGGACTACTTTTTGTGTTGTATATCTCTCCTAATTCGGCTAAAAGTGCAAAAATAAATGGATGCCCATAGATTCCATGCCTTTCTAAAAAGGTAAGAAATTTATCGCTAGAAACATCTAATATTTCTGGAATTACAGTTTCCATTGCATAATCCGCGTTATCTGCCATTTTAGCTAAATTATCCCCATAACACTGCTTAGTTAATTCGACATATTGCAATGAGGTTTCATTATGTTTATCCGACAAAGCGGAGAAAAGTGAGTCAGTATAATTTTCTATAAAATCTGAAATCTCATTACCTTGTTCAACGCTTAGACCCATTTTATAAAATCCATCTTGAAGCTGATCCAAAAGTTCAGGATCTGCCTCTTGTAGGTGGAGTGGAATTCTATATTCATTTGAATCTTTTGGTAATACAGGCGCATTAATACCAAGACTATTAATCAACGCATCTTTTTGTGAGGAAGTTAATTTGTCTAATCGGGATCCCAAAACGGAGTTTAGCTCATTGTACTCTGCCATTAGATCATTGTATTCATGGCCTAAGTCCTCCATTTTACCGAAACCAGCAGCTGGTGTTCCCTTGAAAGTCTCTCCCCAATATTTTGCAAAATCATCGTTTACCTCGGGCTGAGTATTTACATAATTCTGATCATAATATCCTTGATTATTCTGATATTGCTGTGGGTTGTTGTTTGAAGACTCAGGTGTGTACCCTTGTGTATTTTCATCATCGTAATTATCACTCATTTGTTATACTCCCTTGTTCAGAGCTAAATGATTACCCAGAATTTCAAGTAGATACATATCTATGATATAAGGTCTTTCCTTTGCATCAAACATACACTTAATATAGTTATATACGGATTTTTGTCCTTCTCTATATATCATATTATCACGTGACATAGTACCTTCTTCTGGTTTATACGAGCTCAATTGAGAAGAGAGTCCAACTGATATATAAAGATCATCTAATACTTCCTTTCCTTCACTTGTTGAAAAAACTTGATGGTATATATCAGCTAATTTTTTAATCCCCTCCTTCTTACGTTCCAAATAGAGCTCATCATAATCTTTAAGTTTTTTTTCTGTTAAATTCATAATTCCATATCCATTTGTCAATCAATAAAACAATCAGAGATTGTAGTATACATTGTAACAATATACCAGATTTATGAACGATTCAATCATGTTAAAGGTTTCTTCATTGCAGCAGAATTTAACTCGCCCATCGATTTAAGGTTCTGCATTATCAATTGTTGCTGCAATTGGTTATTAGCGTCGGCCGCCTTTGCTGCTCTTATTTGCGCCGTTTCATCTGGGCTTCTTAAAATTAAATTAGGTAAATCATAGCAATTTGCTTTGAATTTTATTACCTCCTCCTCATTTACAATCTCACTCGTATTTTCTGGCAACTGTGATATTACTGAGATATCATTAATCATTTTATCTACCATCATATCGTCATATCTTTTTTGCTGTCTTCCGAGAATTCCATTATATTTAACATTTAATTGAGATATTGGATCTGGAAAATCAACTGGATTTATTCCAAGCATATCGTATGGGAAGGGCTTTACTATTTTCACAAGTTTCTTCAACATAAATTTAATTACTCTTGCAAGATCTTCTCTCTCCCACCTGGTAATAATTGGTTTAATGATATTGTCATTAGCGATTTTCCTTTCCATAACTTCAGTTGCGCTCATGTTAGGATTTTCTGGAGAAAACATATCATGTACGAGAAGTCCCTTGGAAATATCTTGCCTTTTAATGGCAAAAATTTGTTCAGATAAATTTACGACACTTCCCAAAGGGATAGGTTGCAATGCCAATCTTTTATCATAATCAAGTCCACCTAACAATATTCTTCCAGGTGAAAACCCACCAATCGGAGGTTTAAAATCAGGTGCAGCTGCCATCATTGGTCTAACTGCATATTCGATTTGTTTTTTAGAAAGATCTACTAAATCGTCCAAATATTTTATTTCATCTAGTAGGTACCACAATGGACTACGACCATAAAGTTCATTACTGTTTTTGTAAAAGGTCATTAATGAATATGGCATTTCATCATAACTCTGAAATATTGTGTCAACTCCATTGATATTTATAGTTAATAATCTCCTTTTATCAACATCCAGAATATATCCTAAGTACTTTGGTTCTAATTCATTTTTTCTATTATTGTTTTCAATTATGATATGGTAGAACTTTTTATTCAGCCTAAACAATGAGGGGATATCAAAATTAAGTTCATCTCGTATTGCATCAGTACCATACTTTTTTAATGCTTGATATCCATTTAAAGTGATTTCTCTTGCTGCAAAAATTATTTGCCCATCTCCATCTGTTATGAATGAGATTTGTTTTAGTGGAACAGTATCAAACTTAACCTTAAAAGTTCCATTAGGAAGTACTTCGGCGGACATAGAACGTACAGCACTTCCCAACATTGACCATTCTCTAATGGCAGTTCCACTACTCTGATAAAAATTACTATCAGAGTCAGAGCAAATGTTATAGATCAAATCTTCTAAAGATCTCATCCACTCCTTTAATAGCAGCTCTCCATGAATAATAGAACTTCTGACATAATCAGAATATAAACCCTCTGGATTCATGTTTAGTGTGAACCATTTTACTGTTGGATCTATTAACTGGCTAATTAATATATTTGCCATAGTTCTCACATCCGATGAGAGGGCACTCCTATACGTGCGACCTTTCATTGTGCTTTTTGCATTATCAAGATTTGCTCCTGTAGGAGTGAATATACTATCCTCAAATGGATCAACGTGATCTAGAATTTCAGTCCATTTGTTTTCCCATTTTTTTCTGTTGCTAATGGAATAATCCACCATGGCAAACAAATCATTTACCAATTGCAATTCATCGTGTGTGGGCGCTGTAATACTTTTCATTTTTTTCTATTCCTATTAAAGTGTGAAGTTGAAGATTTAGGTGCAGATTTAGGTGCAGGTTTAGGAGAAGGTCGAGTGGAAAACTGAGAGATAGGCCGCTCCGATATCCTTTCCACTTGTAATTTTTTCTCCTTAACAGGAGTTTTCTGCTGTACCGCTTTTACTGGAATATGAGGTACAGGAGGCTTATTCGAGGAAGATCGAGGAGACGGAATAGGCGCAGGGGGAGGTGGAGCCGTGTAAAATGAAAGAGGATTAGTAGTAGTTTGCTGCTGTGCAGGTTTAGGTGTAGGTTTAGGAGAAGGTCGAGTGGAAAACTGAGAGATAGGCGCAGGGGGAGGTGGAGCCGTGTAAAACGAAAGAGGATTAGTAGTAGTTTGCTGCTGTGCAGGTTTAGGTGCAGGTTTAGGAGAAGGTCGAGTGGAAAACTGAGAGATAGGCCGCTCCGATATCCTTTCCACTTGTAATTTTTTCTCCTTAACAGGAGTTTGCTGCTGTACCATTTTTACTGGAATCTGAGGTACAGGAGGCTTATTCGAGGAAGACCGAGGAGACGCAGGGGTAGGTGGAGCCGTGTAAAACGAAAGAGGATTAGTAGTTTGCTGCTGTACCGCTTTTACCGGAATATGAGGTACAGGAGGATTATTCGAGGAAGATCGAGGAGACGGAATAGGCACAATTTCAGATAAATTATTTATTTTCTTTTTTTTAAGAGTTTTTTGCGGTTCCCAGAATTTTTTTGAAAACGGCAAATGTTTACCAGGTAAAGTAGGATTATCCCCAAAAGGAATTATACGCTCTGGAGGATTATCTTTAGAGATACCACGAAGTAATGTGTCAAATCCATTAATAAACCACATGCTATTACCAGTAGTATGTGGATGATATCCAAACGTATCTCTTGTTAGATTTGCAAGTGTGTAAAGATTTAAACGCGTTTCATTGATGTTATCCTCAACTTGAGAAAATGAAGTTCTAACATTTGCTATATTACCATTCACGGTTCTGACTTCATTATTAACTTGAGATTGAATACGACCAATTTCATTGTTAAAATTGATAGTTAAAGTATCTATAGCACTAACTAAACGCCTATTCTCATTAGTTAGTTCATCTATTTTTATATCCCTTACGTTTAATTCATTACGAAACCTCTCTTCATTTAGTCTAAATAAATTATTCACTCTCCCCTCAAACTCAGACATACGATCATTTATGTTGGTTTCTATATTATCTTGGCGTCGTGCTAGGGTTTGTTGAGTAGCTTCTAAATTACTTTGGCGTTGTGCTTGAACTTGCTGGTTAGTTTCTAAATCACTTTGGTGTCTCATTAAACTATTCTGGTTCTGTATTTCATTTTGTTGCATCAATGCTTGAGATCGCTGGTTAGCTTCTAACTCACTTTGGTGTTGTACTAGAAACTGCTGGTTAGATTGTAGATTAGTAATTTGCTGCTGCTTCTGTTGCTGCCTCAACGTTTTGGTCTTAAGATCTTCTTCAGCTTTTTGTTGCTTCTGTTGCCGCCTAGATTCTTTAGCTTTCTCAGCTTCTTGAGCAACTTGTTCATTCCTTTTTTTCTCTTCAAATTCTTTTTTGATATGCTCCTGAAAGGTAGTATTCCTTTGGTCTAATTCATCTAAACGTCTTGTCAAAATGTCTTGGCGATTTTTTGAAATATTGTGGCGCTCTTCTAAAATAGAATAATTTTTATGTAGAAACTGCTGGCCGGATTGTAGATTAGTAATTTGCTGCTGCTTCTGTTGCTGCCTCAACGTTTTGGTCTTAGCATCTTCTTCAGCTTTTTGATGCTTTTGTTGCCGCCTAAATTCTTTAGCTTTCTCAGCTTCTTGAGCAACTTGTTCATTCCTTTTTTTCTCTTCAAATTCTTTTTTGATATGCTCCTGAAAGGTACTATCCTCGAGGTTTAAACGTCTTGACAAAATGTCTTGGCGACCTTCTAGAGTAGATTGGCGCTCTCTTATACTATCTTGGCGATTTTTTAAAGACAGCTCAGTCTGCATAAATCTATCGTTGCTTTGCTGATATTGTTCATTCCATCTTTTACTTTCTTCAAACCAATTTGTCTTGATTTCTGCCTGTGATTTTTTTAAAGTTTTAATGGCCCTATTCGTTTTTTTATTTTTCTTTTCTAAGGCATTAACCTTATTTAAAAGCTCTGATTCCTTCTCTTGTTTTTTCTGTTTTTTTTTCCTGATTAGCGGCTTCCTGCTTTTGTCTTTCGCCCTCTTCAAACTCTTTTTGTAGTTGTGCATTAAAGGAAATATTCCTATCAATTCGATTTATTCCTCTCATAAAATCATTATTTTCAGATGAGAATGAATTTTCTTCTCTAGTAATGTTAGGGGTTAAGGTTATCCTTTCAAGATCACGATACACTGGTGGAGGTGTACTTGGCCTTCTTAAGCGTTTTACTAATTTTTCAGATTCCCCAACAGAACCCATACTATTTCCTAAATCAACAACTTCTCGCTTGTAGATATGTTTATCATATAATTTTTCTCCCTTCATCTGCTGCTGAGCTTGCTTTTTGACAAAGTCCCCTCTGTCTTTTTCTAACTCATTAATTCTAGATTCATTACGTTTTACGTTATCATTATAGTTCTCAACAGAATATCGATGAATTTTAGCAACGGGCCCACCACTTTTTGTTTCGTTAGATTGTTCAGAATATAGCGTTATCGGTTTATTATTAGGAGAAGCAGAAAGTGAGGGCGACGGCACTCTTTTGGGAGATGGAATTTTTTCTGCAGGAATTACATTACGTACTTTAGGTTTAGGTTCGCTGTAAGGAGGATTCACTACCTCTACAAATGATTGAGCACTATTTTTGTTAATTTGTGAACCTGAAGGATAGGAGGAAGGGGAAGAGATTGGATTGATAAATCTAGAAGAGGGGGGAGTGGGAGTTGCAAGCTTTCCACTAAAAAGATTTTTAATAGGTATATTTTTATTTTTATATTCATAATTATCGGGCTTATATCTCTTGTTTTGCAAATCATCGGTTTGATCTGTATTTTCATCATATTGAGAAAGGAATTTATCCACAACCTGATTTCTGTTTTCTTCAAGGATTGGTTGAGGATTTTTAGATAATAGCCGAGAAATTGTTGGTCTCTCTGGTCCATTAATAGTTCTCCCCATTCCTCTAAAAGGATTTTCTCTTGGGGGAGGCGCCTTTTTTATTTTAAACAAAGGCCGTGGTTTACTTGGAGGTGTAGGATAGGATTTAGAGTTTGGATTTATAAAATTTCCAAATTGACGTTGAGCGGGAGCTCTTGAAGTAGGGACATCTTCATCAATTTCTCCAGATCTAGGTGAGCTTATAACTGCAGGGTTAGGTGTCCTTCTTCCTACCCCAAATGCTCTATATGCACGTATATCCTCCTGCGCATTACTAGGTAATACCCCTCTAAAATATTTAGGAGAATTAGAAATCGGAACGGCTATACCAGTACCAATAAATGGCAATCTCTTACTATGTGAAGCAATTTTTGGAGTTTGCTTTTTTTCAACTGAGACTTCTTGCTCTATCGTATCATTTGGCGTTTTTTTTATTTTTCTTTCGCCTATTCCTCCGTAATTCGCTCCTCTTCTTGTTTGAATTGGTCCTGTTAAACTAAACCTCCCCATTTTTATTTTTGCCTCTATTTTTTAGCCAATATTGAATTGCGGCCGCACCTACTCCTCCTATTCCTCCCAGAACTGTCGACAGATTTCCTGCCTTTCTATAGGATTTATTTCCTTCTTCTTCATATTCTTTTCTATTTAGATATCTCTCTCCAGACCAGAATTTTACTTTGTATGGGATATCATTTGACATTTGAATCTCCACTGCTTTTTTTCTTATCTCTTTGTTTTAAAAAATAATCAATGGCAATTGTTCCTAGCTTTCCAATTCCATAGCCTGCTGCTCCTCCAAGGGCAGTTCCTAAAATACCCGCTCCTATAGCATTCCTTCTTTTTGTTCCCATAACTTCTGACTCTGAATACTCATCTTTTCTTCTTAAAAGATCCATTATTCCCATATTATACTCCTTATTTAAACGGGTTCTTTCCTGTAAAAACTTTTTTGAAAAAACTTCCTACTTTATTTGCGACTTTTCCTACACCTTCATATATAAAATTTAAACCACTTCCCAGTGTACTACCTGCTGCTTTTCCTAAATTCCCCAACGAACCAGTTGTATTGTGAAACTCAGTGTCCATTGCATCCTTCTCTATATCATGCAAATCCCCACTGTTATCTCTGTATTTTGAATGTTGTCCTATTAAATCTCGATCCACATCATACTGATTGGTTGGCACTGCATTTATACCGGGCTTCCTTTTTCCATTATTTCTATTGTTATACATTTACACTCCTCCGTTAAGTAAGCCATTTCTTCTTCTCGTTAGTTTCGACAGTAAATCCATTCCATCATCCACTATATTTTCTCCAGTTAAATCCTTACCCGTAATATCTCCTATCAAGTTTTTAGCAATTGAAGCTTGTGGTACAACATCTGTCACTGTATCAAACACATCTCCTGCCGCTTTTTTTATATTACCCTGCCCTAAATCTGTTACTGTATTCAGCACATCTCCTGCCGCTTTTTTTATATTACCCTGCCCTAAATCTGTTACTGTATTCAGCACATTTCCAGCAACTTTTTTAACGTTGCCATTTTCTAATATATCTCTTATAAAACCGATTTTACCCAATCCCATTTTTGTTATCATAGTTATTTCTCCCGTTTTTTATTAAAATTTAAATCCGCAAGAGTCAATTTACCGTAAAATTTTTTCGGATAAGGGAGTTCTTTTTTTATATTTTCTCTCTCTCCTTCAGATGACTCATTATTATTCTCTCTCCTTTTCATTTGCCCTCCACCATTTCTTCCTAAAAACTGGCCTCTCATATTTGGTGACTCATTATTATTCTCTCTCCTTTTCCTTTGATCTTCACCATTTTTTCCTAAAAGCTGTCGTTTCATATTCTTTCACAATTAATACCAATAATTATCACTATTATAATACGTATTCGGGTCATTGTCATGAATTACTTGGGCATGTTCCCAATGCGCTCTTCCCTCTGATACGTATCTAAATGCATCGCACGCATCCATATGTTCATCATGAATCGGATTATCTTCTGCTATTCCTGTGTTTTTATTTACCCTTCTTTTAAAATTTTTTAAATGATGCAATCCAACTTCACATTTTTCTTTATTGAAATAACATCTTCTCAACATCAATCTTGATTCTATTATTGATGCCCATTTGTTTGGTGTTCTTTTTAAAATAACAGGTCGAAGTCCAAACTCAAATAATGTTTCTTCGGTTGTTGTTATAGTATCTACTCTATGTGCAATTCCATCATGAGGAATTAGACTTTTTCCATGCGTATATCCTTTATCCAAGATATTTGCTGCATGAGTACTTATGTGTTCATGTTTTCCTTCATAATAATCTATAAAGTGCAATTCGCTCCCATGTACTTGATAAAACCAAATCACAGTAAAATCCCCATGTCCGAGATCCCATGACGTATATACTGGTTTTGCAGGATCATATGTTATATCAGAATTGATATTTTTTTCAATTTTTACTAACTCTCTATAGTAAATATATTCGCTTCCAGCACAAACCTCAAAATTACAATTATATTCTTGCTCAAAAATATCTTTATCCATCCACATCTTAATACGATTAACTTCTTCCTTACTTATTAGCTCTCCATCATCTGCTTTAAAAGTAAATGATTTCCAACGCTCATTTTCACTGTTTTCTTCTTCTGGCTTATATATTCCTCTTTGATAAAATTTTTTAAAATCTGTTCCATCTTTTGCTGTTCCTATAAACACAACTCTTGAATTAATTCCTGTATTTTCTT
>JAIRWI010000043.1 GCA_031269095.1 Holosporales bacterium | reverse complement strand
ACCACTCTTACTCTAGGTACTCCAGATAGCGAAGGTGTATATACCTGGACAAAACCTTAAAGAATTAGAATAGCTATGCTCTATCAACGGGCATAGCTTGTGTGTATCTTTGGTGTATATGTTTAGCATTAACAATAATACGTAATTTCAAGAGATATAGCAAAAAATAACCCGTTTCTAACAGAGTTAGTATATCTAAGTGTTAGGCGCAATCTCCCCAACAATGTAAACTATTTTTTCAACGCCCCATCTTCAGGAATTTAAAAATTTGTTTGACAGAATTTCGATATTGGATTAAATTAGCACTCGAGATGTTTGAATGCTAATTTTTAAGGAGCAAATATGAATTTTAGACCGCTATATGATAAGATTTTGATCGAAAGACTGGAATCTGAAGAAAAAACAGTTGGTGGTATTATCATACCCGATACCGCAAAAGAAAAGCCAATAGAAGGAAAAGTAGTTGCTATCGGTTCAGGTAGTCGTTCTGAAAAAACCGGAGAACTTATGAAACTCGAGGTGAAAGTTGGAGATAAAATACTTTTTGGGAAATGGTCCGGGACGGAAATAAAATTGAATGGTAAGGACTACCTTGTCATGAAAGAATCGGATGTTATGGGAATTTTTGAATAAGGAGTAGAAAACTATGAGTGCAAAAGAAATTAAATTTAATACCGAGGCCCGCGATAAAATATTAAAAGGGGTCAATACATTGGCTGATGTTGTTAAGGTAACACTTGGTCCAAAAGGAAGAAATGTCTTACTCGAAAAATCATATGGATCTCCAAGAATAACAAAAGATGGGGTTTCTGTTGCCAAGGAAATTGAACTATCAGATAAAATGGAAAATGTTGGAGCGCAAATGGTTAAAGAAGTCGCTAGCAAAACTTCTGATCTTGCAGGAGATGGTACTACAACAGCAACGGTTCTGGCTCAGGCAATACTCAGCGAAGGAATAAAGTCCGTCGCTGCAGGAGCAAATCCTATGGATCTTCTGCGTGGTATAAATCTTGCAGTTGAAACAACTGTAAAATTTTTAAAAGATAATTCTAAAAACGTTTCAACGAATGAAGAAATAGTTCAGGTTGGAACAATCTCTGCTAATGGTGAAAAAGAAATCGGTGAAATGTTGGCGGATGCCGTTTCGAAGGTTGGTAAGGAGGGGGTTATAACAGTTGAGGAAGCTAAATCATTCCAAACTGAACTTGATATTGTAGAAGGAATGCAGTTCGATAGAGGATATGTTTCGCCATATTTTGTAACCAATACCGAAAAAATGATATGTGAACTCGATAATCCGTATATATTAGTATGTGAGAAAAAGCTATCCGGACTGCAGCCGCTTGTACCAGTTCTTGAAACAGTTGTTCAGTCGGGGAAACCTCTTCTCATAATTGCTGAGGATATAGAAGGTGAAGCGCTTGCTACACTTGTTGTAAATAAGCTTCGAGGGGGGCTAAGAGTGGCCGCTGTTAAAGCACCTGGATTTGGAGATAGACGCAAGGCAATGCTTGAAGATATAGCTACTCTAACCGCTGGAACAGTCATATCAGAGGACGTTGGAATTAAACTCGAAAATGTTGATATAACTATGCTTGGCTCAGCAAAAAAGGTAACCATAACGAAAGATGATACAACGATTGTTGATGGAAGTGGTTCCAAAGATAATATTCAGGCACGTTGTTCTCAAATTAAAACACAAATCGAAGACTCAACATCCGAGTATGATATAGAAAAATTAAAAGAAAGACTCGCGAAATTATCAGGCGGGGTTGCTGTGATAAGAGTTGGAGGAGCAACTGAGGTTGAAGTTAAAGAAAAAAAAGATAGAGTCGACGATGCTATGCATGCGACGAAGGCGGCTATTGAAGGGGGGATAGTCCCTGGTGGCGGGGTTGCTTTGCTACGAAGCATTGAGGAAATTAGCAAACTTAAACTTGATAACGAAGATCAAAAAACAGGGCTTAATATAGTCAAAAAAGCCCTTACAGCACCTGCAAAGCAGATTGTAACGAATGCAGGGCTAGAAGGGGCTGTTGTCGTTTCAAAAATCCTAGAAAGCAAAGATTTTAATTACGGATATGACGCCAGCAAAGGGGAATATACAGATATGCTAAAATCCGGAATTATTGACCCAACAAAAGTTGTTCGTACCGCATTGCTCGATGCAGCATCAATAACGGGATTATTATTAACAACGGAAGCAGTTGTAGTTGAAAAAGCAGAACCAAAGAGTGAAACACCAATGCCAAATCCAGGTATGGGAGGTATGGGGGGTATGTACTAAAAAATATTACAGTAGACATACTTCATCATAATAGTCAAGCGGTAGCTAATACGTGTAGCTGCCGCTTTTTTTTTATACCCATTTTCTTTATATTCAAGCTAATTGGCAATGGGTTAGACTCTGTTAACAGACTGTTTACAATTATGCTTATAAATTAAGATAAAATAACGAAAGTGTTTCTTTAAAAACAACTAAAATGACATTGGAATCTGTATTCCCCATAAACGAAACAGAAAGATTGAATACAGTTTTGGTAAAACTATTTATAAAAGAAGATATAGAATAGAGAATTTCCCCCAGAGACTTAAGAAAAACAGAAGGCTAGCAATGAGGGGAGAAAGACTTAGATATACTCTTTCCACTTAGCAATGAGATAATCCTTCAAAACCTATTCTAAGAACTACTGATATTTTATGTATATTTGTCGATATTAATATTAATTGGAACAACTATAATACATTTGTGGTTTTTTAGCATTGGCTCTTCTAAAACTAGAACTTTATTAACAGAGCCTAGTTAGCAATGTTAATTTTTTAAAATATTTTTCTAGAAATCATAGGGGTTTTGATATTTTTCTTAATACTAACTCCACTGAAGCAGCTATAGTGTCAAGTGAATCACTAATAATATTAAGAAAAATAATCAGATATAGTTTTGTAAACTTTCCAGTTCATCAATCATATTCACGATATCCTTAACTCCAGCATCCCAAAATTCTTTTCCCTGGGTATCAAGATTGAACTTTCCAAGAGCAATATCATAGCGCTCAGCGCCTCCATTCGATAGCATATTAATGTATTTTTCTTTAAAATCTTCGCCATTTCGCACTTTTTTATAAAAATTATAAAGAGCAACAACCATAATTTCAGCAAATGCATACGAATACACGTAAAATGGAGAGTGAAAAAAATGCGATACATATCCCCAATAATTTCCAACTATATCATCCACCTTAACGTGCGGCCCAAGGCATTCTCTTTGGGTGTCTAAGAAAATGCTCGATAGATCTTTTGAAGATAATTCACCACATTCTCTATGTTTGTGAGCTTTACGTTCGAAATTGAAGAAAGCTACCTGCCGTATGATTGTATTAATACTATCTTCAAGTTTCATACATAGGAGATCTATTTTTTCTGCAGGTGTTTGGGCTTCTTTTTTAAGTTTCTCAAAAACAAGTTTTTCACAAAATATTGAAGCAATTTCAGATAAAGTAAGAGGAGTTTCTGCTAAAAGAGTCCCTTTTTTAGCAGCAAGATTCATATGTATCCCATGACCAAGTTCGTGCGCCATCGTTGATACGTCCCTGATTTTTCCAAAAAAGTTTAATATAATATACTGATGTGTATCAACGGAACATGGATGGGCAAAAGCTCCAGATCTCTTCCCCTTTTTAGGCATAACATCGATCCACCCCTGAGTTATAAAATTCTCTGCAATTTTCCTGAAAATTGGAGAAAATTCGCCAAAAGTTGAGAGAACTATATTTGTAGATTCTTCATAACTAAAATGCCTATCCAGGAACTTAGATTGTTTAACGGCTGCATTTCTGTCCCAATACTCTATTTTATCTCCATATCCTAAAAGTTTGGCCTTTATTTTGTAGTATCTATGAGCTGTTTTACTATAATTCGCAACAACGGCATCTGTCATTGCATCAATAGCAGCTTTATCGATATCATTATGGGCATGCATTATATCTTCTGGGTAGTTATACTTTCTGATTTTTCTGGATACGGAGACATCTAGCATTATGCAGTTGTATATAAATTCTATGTTGAACATATTATCATTAAGCCCAGTATGTAATGCATGGGCTGCAGCCTTACGTCTGTTCGCGGATTCATCATAGGACATGATTTGTAGAATCTCAGATTCAGTATACTCCTTGCCATCGAGTTTAAAAACGGCTTTACTCATGATCTTGTCATAGAGACGAACCCAAGTATTACTTGAGGTTTCATCCTTAAGAACAAAGACCTCTTCCCCTTCTTTCGTTAAAAAATGATCTTTATATCTGAAAAAATTTTCAATCCATGGTAAATATTTGCTTTCTTTGAGCTTTTTTTTGATTTTTTTTATATCAAATTCAAGAATTTTAACTGTAAAAAACGCCAATTTCGCAGCAATTCCACCTAAAAACTCCGAAATTTTGGCAAAATATTTTGATGCTTCTTCATCTTCAATTTGGGTTTGGAGCTGCA
This sequence comes from Holosporales bacterium, assembly GCA_031269095.1. Classification (GTDB taxonomy): domain Bacteria; phylum Pseudomonadota; class Alphaproteobacteria; order RUG11792; family RUG11792; genus JAIRWI01. Next base: position 6,814 of record JAIRWI010000043.1, on the reverse strand, counting down.
AAAAAGCATATGATCCCAGTTTTGCTGTTTTGGTTCCTATTTTTTCATAATCTATTATAGCTTCTTGTAAATTTTTGATCGAAAGCTTGTTCGCTCCATACTTTTCTATAAATTCAGATACACAGACAACAATTTGTTGTTCATCCTGTTCAGAACACTTTATATCACTAAGATCCCAGCTAAGTTTTTCAATCATTATTTAGGACAGTGGATCCACACCAACAAAAGTTCTCTCATCCTTACCACGTTTGAAGAAAACCGTACCATCAATGAGGGAATATAAAGTATGATCTTTTCCTACTCCAACATTATTTGTAGGTCTTATTTTGGTCCCTCTTTGGCGGACAATAATTGTTCCAGCCATAATAAACTCACCTCCAAATCTTTTGACGCCGAGTCTTCTTCCTATTGAATCCCTTCCATTTCTCGAACTACCACCAGCTTTTTTCGTTGCCATCTTATTCTCCTTTAGATTTTAATATCTTTTATTTTTAACACAGTCATCCACTGTCTGTGCCCATTTTTTCTTCTATAGTTATGACGTCTCTTCTTTTTAAAGACAATAATCTTCTCATTTCTCATATGTCGAAGAATTTCAGCATCCACGCTTGCTCCTTCAATAGTTGGAGCTCCAACCATAAATTTTCCTTCTCCATCGGAAGCGAGCAATACCTTATCTAGGGTTACAATCGAGTTAACTTCGTTTTCAAGCCTATCCACTTTTAGAACGTTTCCAGGAGAGACACGGTATTGTTTCCCGCCAGTTTTTATAACAGCAAACATAATGCTAATTTTCTAAAAATCCCATCAATAATGGTATTTTCTACCATGTTTTTCAAAGTGTGTCAAGAATCATCATATTAGTTTTTCTAAATCTGGGACTTAACACTAGCAATAAGTTTTGCAGAATTTATACAGATTTGTGCAACCGAACAGTATCAGTGTAATCCTTTAATAGAGGTATATTGTATATAAAACAGTTATATGTTAAAATAACAGTACAAAATAGATTTTTTGTTATTAATTATAAAATAACATCTTATGAATAAAATATTAAAACTATTTTTAGTTGTCATACTTATAACTTTAAATGGCGAAGGAAAAATCGGACATTGTGGTATAGATTTCTATTTGTATGAAAAACGCAGATATGCCCTTTTTTTACCTATAACTCGTTGTTATTACATAATCCCGAAAATAGCATGATTGCGAGTATATCCCTAAACATAAGTTGAATTTTTTTATCACGAAAAATTTATCATCGATTCTCAAACGCATTTGTTTTTTTATAAGTTTCCATGTATTTTAGCAAAAAATCCTACTTCTCAGTATGTTAAAATATCCCCTCGTTTCACTTAACAACTATACAAATAAAATCGCAAAAATTCCCGCAATTCTGAAGAGGGATACTGCTTAAAGAAACTAACCTTTTTTAACTAAAATGAGTATAGTTATGCCAATTAATATTAATATCAACAAAAGTATCTAAAACTCTTGTGACTCTAGAAAATACAGCTTAAAAGATTCCCTAGTTGCTAACTAGAATGAACATATCTCACTCAGTTTATAAAAACACAATCTAGTTTAATTATAAAACAAGAAAATATACCATACGAAAATATTGATATATAATTACTATTAACCCTGTATAGTTAGCTCATTGGAGAATGTGTATCGATAAATATGCAAAAATCTCAGCAATCCCGTGACAATTAGCTAAAAAAACTTAGTGGCTCATTAAGAGCTATAAGTATAAGATAAATTTTACCGAAATGTTCAGTTTAAAGCTGTGTTTTGTTGCTGTTTTCTATCCATTTTAACAAAGTACTTTTTGGAGAAAAACCAGTTTTGCAACTAACTTCAGCTCCATTTTTAAACAAAACAATATGAGGAATACTTTGAACGTTAAACTGAGAAGCAAGTTCCGGGACTTCTTCAACATTAACCTTTATAATCGTTATACTATCGTTATCAACTTCATTGAGAATATTTCCAAGCATTCTGCATGGCCCACACCATTCTGCCCAAAAATCAACCAAGCAGACTCCCAAATTTATTTTTTCTTCGAACTCTTTTTGTGTAGTTATTTCTATTATCATAATTTTTATGTTGTCCAATAACGTTGCTTGACAATATACTATCACAAAAGCGTAGTCAATATAAATAAAACAGCAATTATGACAACAACAGTTAGAGCAGCTCTTGGATATGCTATGGCCGAAGAAATGAGAAAGGATAAGGATGTCTTTCTAATGGGAGAAGAAGTTGCTCTTTATAACGGCGCATATAAAGTTTCCAAAGGACTATATGAAGAATTTGGAGATAAACGTGTTATAGACACGCCTATAACGGAGCATGCTTTTACAGGAATTGGTGTTGGTGCTGCTTTTTCTGGGCTTCGTCCCATTATAGAGTTCATGACTTTCAATTTCGCTATGCAAGCAATTGATCATATTGTAAATTCAGCCGCAAAAACATGTTATATGTCAGGTAGTCAGATATTTTGCCCTATAGTTTTTCGAGGGCCAAACAGCGTACCTAGAAAAGTTGCAGCACAGCATTCGCAATGTTTTGCAAGTTGGTATGCTCATATTCCAGGTCTCAAGGTCGTTTCCCCTTATACTGCTCGAGAAGCGAAGGGATTGCTTAAATCGGCAATTATAGATAACAATCCCGTTGTTTTTTTAGAGCATGAGATGTTATATGGAAGAACCTTTGAGAATGAAGACATAAAAAACGAGTATATTCCTTTGGATAAAGCAATTATCATGAAAGAGGGAAATGACATAACCATTACTGCATTTTCCATCTCTGTTGATTATGCTCTACAGGCAGCGGAGATTTTAGCAAAAGACGGGATAAACGCAGAAGTTATTAATCTTGTCAGCCTTCGCCCTATCGACAAAGAAACTATAATAAATTCCGTTAAAAAAACGGGAAAAATTATCAATATAGAGGAGGGATGGGGAGAATGTGGTATAGGAGCAGAAATTGTGGCCATAGTATTAGAAGATGCCTTTGATTATTTAGATGCAGAACCTGTCCGTATCTACTCTAAAAGTGTCCCCATGCCATATGCGACAAAGTTAGAAAATACAGCTCTCCCTAGTATTTCTAACATAGTTAGTGCTGTACATAAATTGTGTAGGTAAATAGCTTAAACAATTTTCTCTTAAAATATAAAGACAAATACTTTCTCAAGTAGGGAAAGCCTAAACAGCCACAGTACCTACTCACTCTGTTCATATCCCATAACGTACTAAAAAGTTGGATTTTTCTATGATATAACTGCTTCAGTTGACATTAATATTAACAAAAACGCCAAAACCCTTTGATTCCTTGAAATATATTTTAAAAAATTAATCTATTGCCAACTAGCACAAGTATATTGGGATTGCACATAACATTATTGGACTATATATTTCAGAATTGTAGAAGTTTTTATAATTTTATATATTAAAACTTGGATAGTCTCATCATTAAACATAAATAGAGTTCTAGACCCAGTTCTGTAAAGGGATTGACCAAGGACTACAGATTACATGCGTGTATCCATTTGCTTTGATAAGATTTTTTTGCTACCATTTACTAGTAATATATAAAAATAATAAAAGATTTTATTTAACTAGGGGTAATAATGTTAGCAAAAAAAGATGAAATACTAATTCTCCCACTTGGAGGACTTGAGCAAATTGGTGTAAATAGTACAATGATTGGACATAATAATGATTGGATAATGGTAGATTTGGGAATTTCTTTTTACGATAAATATGGGATAGAGGTTCTCACTCCTGATATAACTTTTCCAGTAAGTGTACGCAAAAACATAAGAGCTTTGTTTATAACCCATGCTCATGAAGACCATATGGGAGCAATCCCTTATCTTTGGGAACAGCTGCGTATTCCTATATATGCCACAGAATTTCCGGCGGCCGTTTTGCTCCAGAAGTTTAAAGAATATGAATGGAAAAATAAGGTTGAAATGCATATAGTAAAACAAAATGAACCATTTAATGTCGGGGAATTTGAAATTGAGTATATTCCTCTTGCACACTCTACGATTGGTTCCTCTGGAATATATATAAAAACTGCTTCTGGTAATATTTTTTGCACTGGAGATTGGAAAATAGATGAAAAACCCCTACTAGGTGATAAAATCGATGTTAAAAAAATGGAAAAAATAGGAAAAACAGGGGTAGATTGCCTACTTTGTGATTCGACTAATATTTTAGTTAATGAGAATATAGGATCAGAGACTGACGTTAGAAATGCAATTGTAAAGATTTTTAAAGAAAATAAGGCTAAAAGAATAACAGTTACATGCTTTGCTTCAAATTTAACTAGAATGGAATCTGTTTTTAAGGCGGCGAGAGATAGTGGACGAAAGGTGGCTATAATTGGAAGATCTATGCATAAAATGTGTGAGGCTATTTCAAAAACGGCATATTATACGAATGATTTTAAGAATGGTATTTCTCTTCTCGTTAATGAAAGAGAAGCTGTCGATATGCCGTTTGAAAAAGTTGTTTTTCTTTGCACTGGATCACAAGGGGAATCTCGTTCAGCTCTTTTCAAAATTGCTCGCGGGGAAAATCAGACAATAAAATTTGGCAAACACGATTTAGTAGTTTTTTCTTCAAAAGTAATTCCCGGAAATGAGCTCGTTATAAGGAATCTCCAAAACCTTTTGGTTAAAAAAAATGTAGAGATTATAACAACCGATATTGAAGCGAATATTCATGTTTCTGGCCATCCTAATAGAGAAGATATCGCAATGATGTATAAATGGTTGAAACCACGGTCTTTAATTCCAATCCATGGCGATACATATATGCTATATGCTCATGAAAAATTTGCTCGCGAAAGAGGGATAACTGAGAGGATTATTGCTGAATCTGGAGATGTTATTTCATTAAAAGCTGGAAAATTAAATAAAATTGGTAAAAAAACTACGGGGATAAATTGTATAGATGGTAATTATATTATTCCTCTCAATAGTCCATTTATTAAAGAAAGGGCAGATATGGCCTGTAATGGCCACATCAGTGTCAGCTTTGTTATTAGCAGTCGTGATGGCACATTAAGCGGTTCTCCCGACGTCGTGATAGATGGCATATACAAAGATCCTGAGACAAAACTTGAAATGCTTATATACCAAGCGGTTTCAAATGATGTAAAAAAAAATCATAGCGGTGTAACTGAAAATTTAAAAAATGAAATTAAAGATTCGGTAAGGCGTATATTTTCTAAATATCATGATAAAAAACCAATTGTTTCTGTCCATATTCACGTTTGTTAACTTAAAATTAATGTTTTATTGGTATTCTGAATGCATGTAAACAAATGTTTTTTTGTTGGAAATTCAGATGTTAATGAGGAGGCTAGTATTAGCTTTTGTAATTTTTTGTAGTACGTTATCTTATGCTTCTTCAGATCCTTCTTCTTTTGTTACGAAAAAATTTTCACAAGCTAGTGGAGAAGGAGAAGGAGAAAGAGAAGGAGAAGGAAGGGTGGAAGATGGAGTGGGCGGATAATTACATGTATAATGCGGTGCATATTGGGTTTGTAAGAAAAGATAGGTCGCAAAATTCCAACTCGAATTCGAAGATGAAAAACGTCTCGGATTATCATTTTGAAGAACTTATGGATCTAATTCTTAATGAGAGTAATGGAAGAAGGAGGAGTAATGGTGGAAAAGAAGAAGAAGAAGAAGATGATGATGATGATGAAGAAAAAGAAAGGATAGAAATACGTCGGGCTTATTTATGGTATGGTAATAGTGGGAAAATAGAAGACGGATTTATTTGCTTCTTTCCTTCTCCTTCTGGAAAATTGGTTTAATTTCTTCTTATTTTCCTTTTTTCCTATATATATTTAAAGGATATTGAAAAAGCGATTTCGATATTGGAAAAAAATAAAGACGTAAATAGAAATAAATGGATAGATTTTTTAGATGTAGAAATAGCTAAGGTCGAGGTTTATCAAAGATTCTCTGGAAATTCTAACAAAAACTCTTATACTAATCCAACCAGTCATTCTTTATTGTTCCCTCCATATTTTGTAAATTCAAAACCAAATTCAAAATTTCAACAATTATTGCCAAATCCACTAAATCATCCATCAATTTTTCAACTTAATTCGAATAAACCATCATATTATTATCCACACCTTTCTACTAATCAAATACAACCTTTATTTAATCCATATTCTTCTAATTCATTTTCCCCATCGCAGTTTTCATTACATTTTCCTCCTAATCTTCGTCGTCATCTTCCTCATCCTCTTTTTGATCTTTTTAAACCTCCTAATTATTCTTTTGAAATTTATGATCATCCGATTCAGAATTCGACTCTAACTAACTCCTTTAATCCAATTCTTCCCATTCTAAATCTCAATAATAATTTTAGATCAACTTCTGAATATGCTTCGTCATATTGTAATCAAAATATACCTCAATCTTCATTACCTTCTGGAGCTTTTTATCAACATTCGTCATCATTATCTCCCCTAAATGTTTTTTCTTCTCTATCTATTTCTTCACCATTTTTAAAACCTCCTTCATCTTCACTTTCTTCCTTTCAATCTACGTCTCCATCATTTTCAGCAGAATCAATCATCTCTACTTCTTTTTTTTTTTCATCCCCATTAAAATCTCAAATTTCTCCTGGTTTTACCAACAGTTTTCTTAATTTATCTCATATTACTGAAAATTTTAATGGACGTAATCCTCTTTCTTATTCAACCTCTCCTCCTCCTTTTCCTCCTTTTCCTGTTTTTCCTCCTCTTCCTCCTTTTCCTGTTTTTCCTCCTCTTC
>JAIRWI010000020.1 GCA_031269095.1 Holosporales bacterium | reverse complement strand
TCTCTTACACTTAGTAACTATACTAGTAAGGTTACTGGTCTATCATATACTTGGACAAGACCTTAAAGAATTAGAACAGCTATGCCTCTAAATATAGAGAGTAAGCAAGAGCTATAGCTAGGTTAGCGACCAATCTCACATTAAATACCACTACCATAATGCTTGAGCCAGCGAATATCCGTATCATATAAACTTCTAATATCCTGTATGCCATGCTTTAACATAACCAAACGCTCTATCCCAAACGAATAAGCAAACCCGTATAGAGTTTCTCCGCCGAGCCCAGAGTTTCTATAAACATTTGGGTGGACAATTCCAGCCCCTGCAATCTCTAGCCACTTATCTCCATCCTTGTTTAACATAATATTTCCCCCTTTTTTTGAGTATCTACAATCTATTTCAATCCCTGGCTCTGTAAATGGAAAATAGCTCGGACGGAACCGCATCGCAATATTATCCATATCTTTTATATCAAATATAAACGCCAAAAACTTTTGCAATTCACTTTTTAAGTTTCCGATTGTTATCGGGCTTCTATCTACAACCAAGCATTCCAGCTGATAAAACATAGGAGAATGTGTCGCATCCAAACTATCACTTCTATATGTTTTCCCGATAGAAATCATACGAATCGGTATTCTTTTTTCCTGCATCGCTCTGATTTGACTCGTCGATGTTTGGGTACGCAAAAGTGTATTCTCCAAACCATTTATATAAAATGTATCATGGCTTTGTCTGGAGGGATGGTGCTTGGGGATATTGAGCGCATCAAAATTGTAGAATTCTGTATCAATCTCGGGGCCATCACATACGTTAAACCCCCTAGAATTATAATATTTTTTAATTTTTCTGATAGTTTTTGAGATTATATGTCCTCCACCTATGTTGGAGTTTGCAACAGGGAGAGTTATGTCTAACTTGTCGTTAATAAGTTTTTCTTCAATAAATTTCCTCTCTAGAAAATTTTTTCGCTCCATTATCGCTTTTTCGAGAGCGGTTTTTGTATTATTAATTTTTTCTCCGTATTCTTTTTTTTGCTCTATTGAAAATGATGTCGATATTAGCTTAAAAGCTGAGGTTATTGTGCCATTTTTACCAAGAATACTCGTTTTAAACTTATCGAGTTCTTCCAAGGTTTTTGTATCTGCAATGAGATTAATCCAGAATTCCAGGTTGTTTTCTATTTCTGTAAGTGACATAATGACTGATACTTTGACAGATGCGTAATTCTAACGTCCATTATACTATGATTGGTTCTATCTTGTTTAATCTATTTTTTTGGCCATTTTTAACCATTTACTTAATTTTAGGTTACCCATTTGTGCTGTTTTTTAATCAAAAGCAAACCACTACATTCGTGTTAAAACCAATTATAAATATGATGTTATTTTTATTAAGAGTACTTACAAAAATTGATTATACAGTACTTGGTTGGGAAATTCTAAAAGAAAACGTAAAAAATGGCCCAGTTATTCTCGGCTGTGAACACCAATCCATTTGGGAAACTTTTGTAATTTTTAGTTTTTTTGATAAGATTTCTACAGTTGTTAAGAAAGAACTTTTTAGTATCCCGATCGCTGGACTGTATTTTAAAAAATTAGGATGTATTCCAATCAATAGAAGTGCTGCTATTCGTTCTCTGAGGAATATAGTGAAATTTAGCAAAGAATCTGTAAAACACAATACCTCAATTCTTATTTTCCCCAGTGGGACCAGATCCTCCGGCTCGGATTATAAATTCGCAGGAATCTATGCAATGTACAAAAATTTATGTAATATACCAGTTATTCCAGTAGCAGTAGATTCAGGAAAATGCTGGCCGAGAAGATCTTTTAGAAAAATCCCAGGAACAATTACTTTAGATTTTAGGGGGATCATAAAACCTGGACTTTCTAAAGAACTATTTATAGAAAATTTTAACAAAAGTATGTACCATTTCGGGTCTACTTAATTGATAATTGCACTGGTGATGGTAGGAACAAAATTGGCCCAGACAAACGCTCTAAGAGTTGTGTCTATGCCAAAGTTAGTAATAACAGATTAGTTTTTAAAGATGTATTTCTCAGAAATTGTAGAGGTTTTTGGTATTTGTATCGGCTCGTTTGTCGAATTAATAAAATATAGTTTTATACTAGGTTCTAGTTAGCAATAGGGTGATTTTTCAAGTTATATTCTAATGAATCACAGGGTTTTTTGCATTTTTCTTAATACTAATGTCAACTGAATCAACTATATATTACTTTAATGAGCCCGAAGGCCCCGCTTCAGCCTGCTTACTAGACAAAAAACCATAATAATAGAAATAATAGAAATGATCATTGTGTCCCCAGTTTTGGAATACATCGTTTCAATTTTCCCCTCGGGAATATTTGTATTAATCCAACCACATACATTTTCAGGGAGTTTTTTGAGTATCTTTCCATTACAATCTATAACTGCTGATATTCCTGTATTTGCTGCTCTAATAATCGGCCTTCCTTCTTCGATTGCCCGAAACACAGTTGTTCGTAAATGCTGCAAAATCTCGTCACTTTTACAAAACCAGGCATCATTCGTTATATTCAAAATCCACTTACTTTTTACATAATTTTCAACTATTTTATGAGGGAAAGCTGTCTCATAGCATATAATAGCGCTAAATTCTGGAACTATTTTATCAATTTTCATAGTGTTTGGAAGAGCCCCCTGTGAAAAATTCATCATCCCTTTAGTAACCTTTTTAAAACCAATTTTTTCAAAAATATTAGGCATATATTCTCCAAAAGGAAGTATATGCCTCTTATCATAAATACCATACGTTTTATTATTTTTACCAATAACTATAAGGCTATTATATATTTTCCCCGTAGTTACCCTATCAAAACCAGTTACGATATACGTATTATCATGAACAATATGAGAGGAAACGTATTCAAGCACTCCACTTTCTTTGTCTAAAAAACAATTAATAGCTGCCTCTGGCCATATTATTAAGCGATTTCCAGTATATAATGTCGTTCGGCCATCCCCAAGATTAGATAGAGCTATATGAGAATTCAGATTATTCCTAAACATTTTATAATCCATCTTTGTTTTTTGATTTATAGCTGGCTGAACAATTGTAAGATCAATGTTACTAAAATCATTTTTTGTGGGGTAATAAATTTCTGTTTTAGAATACCCGAAAGCAAGTACTAGAAACAACAGCACAATACTAAATTTCTTCCGATTTATAGCTAGCAACACTATTACAAGATATAAAAATGAAACCCCATATATCCCAAATATAGATGCTATTTGGGAAAAATATGGAATATCAAACGTCGCATACCCAATAAGATTCCAAGGAAAACCTGTAAAAGCAATTCCTCTTAAATACTCCGTTAACACCCACACACAACAAAAAAATATAATCTGTGTGGTGGTTTTTTTAGGGAAAAATACTTTTGTAATACAACAGGTTAACGCCGGATAACATCCCAGATATAACGCCAAAGCCAGTGTCGCAAAATATCCAAGAACCTCTTGATTAATGTATGTAAAAGGCAAATGAACCCAAAATAATGAGCTAAAAAAATATCCAAAACCAAAAAAGTATCCAGATATAAAAGATTGTTTAGGAGATTTTTCTTCTAGAATCCTAAAAAGGATAAAAAACATTAAAGCTGGAACAAACCAAAACGCATAGTATTTACCAAAGCAAAATTTTGCAAGTAATCCAGAAAACAGAGCAGTTAGATTATAATGAGAATATATATTAATTTTTTGCATAACACATGCACAATAAACAAAAATAGAAGACTAGAGTTGTAGCCTTCTATTTTTGTTTTTCACAAGACTATTTTGTTTCGGTGGTTTTTACTTCCTCAACAGTCCCGCCCTCTTCTTTAATAGGTTCACCAGCCTTTACTTCTTTAGACTTTGTCATCGCTTCTTCTTCAACAACCTTGGTCGCTTCCTCTGTCGGAGCACCCTGTTCGGTAGTCGCAGGAGTGACCGTTGCAGGTGCAGCTTCTGGAGCAACAAATGGTACATCATTCAGTTTTTTAGTCTCTTCCGCAGCAGCCGTTCTCAGTTTTTTACCAGTTCCCTTCTTACCAGTAGCTTTCTTAGAAGTAACTACAGGTTTTTTAACATTTTCTGTAGTCGCTTCTTCGGTTGTTGTCGTCGCTTCACTTTCAGAAGCCGGTGATATTGCAACCTCTGAAGAAGCACTTGTAGCAACTTCATCGGTTTTTGGAGTACTATCTGCTGTAGTCTCTGGAGTAGTCCCCTCCGGTGTAGGAACTGGATTCTCAGCAGAAACTGCAGAAAATGCAAAAACCGCAAATCCGATGGTCAGAACGCTAATTCTCTTCATATTTATCTCCTTAAGATCAAAAATTATATGCGCTGGAGCTAGACCAGCACTGTTATCAACTCAACATATTAAAAGTATACTACCAAACTCCCTCTTTGCATCTAAAATTTTTTATTTTGCATAATTTTATGTAAAATTTCTAAAGTTGTTGTAAAAATGGTACACGGATTTGTTTTAAATACATCATATACCAAAAGTAGGCCCCCTCAACTAATATAGCCTATATAGATTTATCGTCACTACATCTTATTTCTGTTACCAGATTGCAAATTTCTTAAGAGCCTATTTTGACTTATAGTTATTATCAAAAGGCATGTGGTAATTTAAGCAAAATCCAGAAACAAATTTTTCTACTAAAAACAGTGTTTAAAATTGTCAAATCTTAATCTTTAAAAAAAAAGACTTGTTGCGCTCCACTTAAAAAATCTGTATATTGGACAGCTTTCAGACCGGTAAAATCTCATTGCAAAAATACGATAAGTCGTGAGAAACTTAGGATAATGACAATATTCGTAAAATCATAATACATGAATTCCCTGATAAAAAATGATGATCTACAATTTATAACTACTGAAATAGAGGGTTCACTGAATGGCGTTGGCGAAGATATCTCTCTATCTAAATACTATGATGATATAAAATACGCAAGGTCTGAGGAAGATGACAGACTATCCCAAGGAGTTTGGCAAAGAGAAATCAAAAGAGCTGATTGGATGGAAGTTCAACGAATTTCTGCCGAAATTTTAGAAAATAAAACCAAAGATTTACAAGTTGTTGGATGGCTTTTTGAGGCGATAGTTGCTCTAGATGAATTAGATGGAATTTCTTTGGGTTTTGAGATTTTGACTCTGTTTCTCGAATCGTTTTGGTATACGTGTTTTCCCAATGATACTGAACAAAAAATTGCTATACTGAACTGGATTATTGATAATATAAATCAAAAATTACTCACTTTAAAATTTATTAAAAATATTAGTTTATATGATTATGAATATGCGGTTAATACTAATTTTATAATTAAACGTTCTCCTACACTTGAATCTGAAATAAGAAATTCCGCGGAAAGAGAAAATCGTATGTTATTTGATGCAATACAGAATAATATAAAAGCCAGTGATTTTGAAAAAATCACAGAAATCCAAAATAAAACATCAAAAATCAAAGAATCAATTGCTAGCACAAAAGAAACAGTTAAAAAAATTTTAGAAGATCAAAACGCTATTTCATTTTCAAAAATTATAGAAAACATAGAGAAAATCGAAAAAATTGTAAAAATTCCCCAACCAAAAATAGAAATTGAACAAAATACTGAGGAAATTATTTCTAAAAATTTAGAAGATAAAGAATTTTCGGGAAAAAACGCTTTATATAACAAAATTGCAGAAATTTCTACAACTTTAAAAAAAATAGAAAGTCATAGTCCTGTTCCTTTTATTCTCGATCTCATCGTATCATGGAAGCAAATGAGCCTTTTTCAAATAATGAATGATCTTCAGACCGGAGAAACTGAAGCTCATAAATTATTAAAAATTCTTATAAATCGGTAAAAATTAACGAAAAAATAACTTTTTTTTCGTAAACTTTCTGTATGTATAAAATATTTGGATGCATAAAATGCGTAGCTTCGTAATTTTAACTCTTATAGTTCTGCCAGTTCTTTCTGGGAGTTTATACGCCTCTGATACTCCAAAAACTGAAAAAACTCCTCCTACCAATATAGAAAGCTCTGACCAAATAAAGAAAGTTTCATCTTCGGAAAATAATGCTCAGATCGAAGAAAAACCGGTCCATCCTGATAAAGGTTCACTTATCCCTATATTTTCAAACAATAACCTCCCTATTGGGGTTTTTCAAAACTATATACAATGGGAAAATATATCTAATGTTTTTGGGATAAAACTTTCCGGGGAACTTTTTCAATTTATTGTACCAGTAAACAAAGAAAATAGAAATTTCTTGGAAAAAATTACAAATAGCGAAGATGGGAACAACTTCGATGCAACGTTGTTAATCAAGCCAAACTCTCCGCCTTTTTTATTAAAATCTGCTAAAAAGGCAACAACTAACCCACAGACAAAAAAGGCACTTAAAGACCTGTTAGACTTAAAAACAAATATTGAAAATGGTGTCCCATTAGACAATGACTTAACCCCAGAAAATAAGGAAGCAATAGAAAACGAATCTCAAAAAATAACATTTATCAGTGGTACTTATTCTCCAAAAGAAAATTCATTTAAATATGAGTTAACTCCCAAATGTTTAAAGAGGCTTGAAACAATAACAAATTTTATTACGTTTAAAAAAGAGAAGGATTCAGCTATTGAAAAGATAAAGGATAAAGCTATGAAAAAGGCTGGAGCAATTCAACCTAAATTAGAACAGTTAAAGGTCCTCCAGGAAGAAAGAGAAGAATTGACCCTAAAAAAGGAAAAACTTGAAGCTGAATTGAGTGCGCTTTCAGGAGGGGAAAATTCTGCCGTTCTTACCTCGCAAATAAATGAAACAAAAGAAAATTTGACAAAGGCGGAAGAAGAATTACAAAAGAAAAAAGAAGAACTTGAGGAAGCAAAGAAAAAGCAAAAAGAAGCTGAAAATGATTTGGAAAAAAAGAAAAATACTTTAAATAACACTCCTTCAACAATCATTTCCTCAGCAGGTCGAAGGGGCAGTACAAGCTCTCCGAATCCTGAGTATACAACGGCTGAGAGTGAAGTAAAATCTGCACAAACAGCTTTGAACGCTGCCACAGATAGAGTTTCGGCTCTTGAAAAAGAAGTAGAAGAAAAGCAGAAGACAGTGACAGAATTAACCTCTAAACTCAAAACTTTAACGACTGAACTCAAAGATGAAGACAAATCCTCTTCTCCTCTTAAAAAAGATTTGGAAGGACTTAGAAACCGGATTCAGGAAATAGATAAAAAAATCGAAGAGATTGAAAAAGATCCATCAGTAAAGAAATATAATGAGTACGACCAAGTAGAAACAGATAACAAAATTGAACAAAAAAAAGAAATTTTTAATACTAAACTAGGAGAATCATTCAATAAAGAACCAGAACCAAAACAATCAGAACAATGAGAAGTAGTAGGAAATGGGTATTATAAGGCTTCCTTTTAAAACAAAAAGAAGCCTGTTTTGGAAACAGATTCGTTCCATTAACAATTATACTCTTACTATTTAGCAGCAGATTAATTTTAAACTTATACTTGATTAATTCAACTTTGGTATTGGCAAAAATGCCAAACCCCGCGTAATTCTAAAAGGGGTATAACTTCAAAAATCCCACCTTACTAACTATACTCGTTTTAGTTGGCAATAGGTTAATTTTTTAAAATATATTTCAAAAAATTGCATAGGGGGTTAGCATTTTTGTTGATTCCTCTCCTAGTCAATTATAACAATTATATATTCTTTTGAATTCCAAGGGGTTTTGGTATTTTGGTTAATACTGAAGTCAAATAAAAAAACTATACCAAAAAACGAACTAAATTCTACATGTCGGAGTGTAAGTGGAATGTTATAGTTGTTACAATTAATATTGATATCGACAAATATACCTAAAACATCAGTGATTTTTGGAACGTGTTTTAAAAAATTATCTCTTTGCTAACTGGAACAGTTATAATAGAACTTATATGTATTTATATCAATATTTTGTTTTTTCTCCTTTAAACTTAGCCACATAACATTGATAAAAAAAAAATGGGGTGATATGATAGGCGACATCGTGTGTAATAACGGCTATTAAAAATAGAGTCTGAATGAACAAAAATATACAAAAACCGTGGCTAATTTGGGGGGTAGCTGCCTTTTTTTACCTATATGAGATGATTCTCAGAGTTTCTCCTAGCGTAATGATTGAAGGGCTTACTCTATCGTTTGACACAACCTCTACTATGCTTGGAGTTCTTATATCGTTTTATTATTATTCCTATACATTTTTACAAATACCATCAGGGATAATTATGGATCGACTTGGTTCTAAAAACCTGATAGTTCTATCTACAATTCTATGCTCTGTTGGCTCAGTAATTTTTGCCAGCACAACACAAATGTATTCTGCTCAAATTGGTAGATTTTTTGTAGGAGCTGGTTCGGCTTGTGCTTTCGTTAGTTGTCTTCATATTGGTTCTAGCCTATTTCCTAATAAGTTTGCTCTTATTGCTGGGGTAACAAATATGATGGGGACAATCGGCGGGCTTTTTGGTGGAGTTCCGGTTGCAATACTAGTAAATAAAATTGGTTGGAAAGAAACAACATATGTACTAGCACTTCTCGGTGTATTAACAACAATTATGGCATTAATTTTTATTCCCAAAAAATTAGGAATAAGACCTATTTCTAGTGGAGAAAGCATAATAAAATCAATAAGCGAAGTGTTGTATAAAAAACAGGTAGTTTTTTTCGGTGTTATTGCTGGACTTATGTATCTTCCAATTTCTGCTTTTTCAGAACTTTGGGCGATTCCTTTCTTTATGGCGAGACATAGCCTCAACAATGAAATGGCTGGAGTTGCTTCTGCTATATTATTTTTAGGAGTAGCAATTGGGAGCATTATCTTGGCAATGGTTTCCGAGTATATGGGGTCTTGTATAAAAACAATAAGATATTCAGCTTTAGCAACTTCTATTTTATTTGTGGTATTGGTATACCATAAATCGAGCGTTATTACGTCATTTTGTTTAGTATTTTTTATTGGAATATTTACAGGTGCCCAGGTTTTAAACTTTTTGTGTGCCAAAAATAGCGTCCACGACGATTTATCTGGAACAACTCTTGCCTTTACCAACACTCTGGTAATGCTTACTGGTGCAATATTCCAACCCGTATTAGGAATATTAATAGATCTATTCTGGGATGGGAAAATATCATACGAAGGGATGAGACAGTATGATATTTCTTGTTATAGCAAATCTATTCTTTCACTTTCTATATGCCTTGTTGTCGCTTACTTGTTGGTATTTTTTGTTAGTGATACACATGTAAAATTAAAACATGCAAAAAATAGGTAAAATTGCTATTTTATTTTTGTGGGGAATGATGATAGACGAATGCTACTCATTTAACTATACGCAACTGCCAATTACCGTAGAAACACCAAAAATACACTCAATGTGTTTTGTAATAGCTAGCATTGATGCACAAGTTATTATGTTTGAAAAAAACTCTATATATAAAGTTTATGTGAACGAAAAATACAGCGACAGCTCAATTCGCGAAATTGCCGCCACTTCTCTCGAAGATGAATTTATAAGCCGTTCTAGTATGTCTGGAATAACTTCTGTTATTACATACAAAAATAAAAATAATTGTAAATTTAAAATAGTTTTTTCAGGCGAAAATTCTGATAAAGAACTTGAAGAGGATATAAAAGCCACAAAAACCTGGTTAGATCAATTTTTTACGAAAATTTTGTATGATGCTGGAGAAGTGGTAGAAAACATACCATTAATATGCGGAAAAACACAAAATTATGTAGAAATGAAATCTCCTTTAAAAATAAATGTAATTCTCTCTAAAAAACAATTGCCCCAACAGTTTGTTAAAAGAATTCGCTATAAATCAGTTGTCAAAGCTCCAATTACTATTGAAACAAATTTAGGGGATATCTTTTTAGAAACTCCACTTTTCAAAAATCCAGTATGTTTTAAAATAAATGCGAACCAAAATATAAAGCAAGATTCAAAATTCAAAACTGTCTGTGATTCTATTAAATATCTCATATTCGGACCTAAATTAAGTATACCTACCCCTTGAATATCTCTTATACGAAAGTGTAGGTATCTCTCTTCGTTTTTTATCTGGATAGACTTTTCACCTTATAGAGCCCATACAGTCGTTATATATAGCTGTTTCAGTTGATATTATACCCTCTCCAATTAGCGAAGAGATAATTTTTCAAAATCTATTCCTAGAATTACTGATATTTTAGGTATATTTATCGATATTAATGTTAACTGGAACAACTATAGTCTTAACAAAAAAGCTAAAAAACTGTAATTATAAAAAATATAGGCTACCATTTGCTAACTGGAACGAGTATAGCAACGTATTCCTCAGGTAATTAAGCTTATCCATTCTCTTTATAATTTGTTAACTCGAAAACCAAGTAATTTTTGAAGTCATTTCCCCCAGAATCATTGAGTTTATTGTATTTGTATCAGTTTGGTTGTCGAGTTAATCAGGTATATTCAGGTATATTTTTGTCTTTTCCTCAAATGTGCCCCCCACTCCATATCTCAGGAAAGTAATCCCGTTCATATTTGAATAAATTGATCGTGTTACTTACAACTACCAACTATAACCTAACTGTGAATGTTTTCTTTACGATCGGATTATCCTTTAAGTATTTAAATGCTACTCTGATTTTTTCCATATCGTCAGTTTTAACTACAATTGTAATCTTTCCATCAGACAATTTTTTTACATGTAGATAATCTTTACCCTCAACTGAATCAGCACATTTGGCATTATTACTAATTATGTAAATATATGGATCAAGCGTTTCTCTTTCTTTAACGATAGTATCTAGAGCTTTTATATCTATACTTTGCATGAGAAATCTACTTGCCCAAGCTAGGTTTAGCAAATTTTTGTAAGAAGAATCAGGTTTATCAGTAAAAACCGTTGTTGTGTGCATTAAAATATCAAGATTATTTTTGGCTTCGGGGTTTTCAATAGCAAAAAGCTTTATAGCTTTTCCCCAAAATTCTTCATCCATCTCTTTTCCTTTATCCAGATATTCCTTCGCTAAATACTTAAGTTTTTTAGAAAAATTATTAATATGTGGGAAAGCATACGCCTCTTCGCTATCGACTCCATCAATTGATATCTTAAACACTCTATTACCAATAGCCGTAGCTAATCCTTCATCTATGACATTAAATACGATACTACCTATACCGGATTTGTGATTTTTGAAAAACTTTTCCATTTTATCCTTATTTTTTTTATGGTAAGCAACATGGCAACATTCGTGAGCAATAATTCCAAAGTGAGTCGCGACATCGTGATCCATCGAAGTTATAAAAATTTTGTTATCTCCAATCGGGGTAGCAAATTTATCACTTCCTAACACAGGCATTAGATAAATTTTAAGGTGATAATTTTTTGGTAATTTTGCCCCATAAAATTTGTATATCCTCTTAAAATACTCATTATTTAGATGCTTCTTTGCCATAATTTGAAATTCTTTCTGTTTTTTTAAAATAGATTTTTCAGCTTTGTTCCAAATAAGATTTGTATACTCTAATAACCCTTGCTGATATATGTTGCTATTTTTGTAATCATTCGGTGCTTTATCTATAAGTTGGGCAGTTTCCTTAGAAAAGGAGTTAGAACCTAAACTAAAATTCCTCACCATCTTTGAAACCTCCCTAAACTTGGGATATTTTGTTGGGGTATCAAGATCTAAAAAACACTCATTTATAAGCATCGCAGCATTTTTGTCTGCAACTATTTCTACAACTACATCGCTATTATCGGTTACTTCTTGTTGGCATCCAGTACAAAAAAACAGTAACAACATCACAATCTTAGCTTTGAAGTCCATAAAAATCCCCTTTTTGAAATAATTTTTATTTTACATGAGATTATACAATTTTCTGGTCTAAAGCTGAGACATAAAAAAAGAATTTTATACTCTGCCTTCAAAACATTTAAAAAAACTCTAAAATTCCTTGGAACTTAGTTAAAGACCTAACATATTAGAGTAAATATATTGGATAAAAAACCATAACAGTACATTTTCAGTATCTAGATATCAATCGAAATTAAGATATGTTAAAAGACTGTAGAGCAAGTATTCCTGGCAAATTGTACCCAGATACATATTCAAGAAATGCCCCTCCTGCAGTCGAAACGAAAGTCATCTCGTTTTTATATTCTTTAATCGAGGCGATTGTTTCTCCCCCACCTATTACGCTGGTTAATTCATTATTCTTTGTCCTTTTTGCGACGTATTTAGATATTTCCTTAGAAGAGGTATCAAAATTAGCGAATTCAAACGCGCCAAGTGCCCCATTCCAAAGCAAAGTTTTAGAAATCTTTATTGTGCTTTTTATTTTCTCAATTGTGTTCGTTCCTATGTCAAAGCATGAAGAATTTTCAGGAACTTCGTCGTTTATATCAAAACAAACTCCAGGCATATTAATATCACTGGATACTAAAAAATCGGTTGGTAAAATTATTTCCGCTTTAGAAGCCTTTATTATTTCTTGCGCTATTTTTATATAAGTTTTCTCTATTATTGAGGCTCCAAGTTTATGCCCCAAAGCAGTCAAAAATGTATTCGCCATTGCTCCAGTTATTACTAAATAATCAGCTTTTTGTGAAATTTCTCTAAGCACATCTATTTTTGAAGAAACCTTAGAGCCACCTATTATTGCTGTATATGGTCTCTCTATATTCTCACGAATTTTCGAAATCTGTTTCACCTCATTTTCAAAAGCAATTCCCGCAAACGAAGGAAGAAACTTTGTAATAGCGCTCACGGATGCATGAGCCCTATGAGCTACAGAAAATGCCTCATTTATATAAACATCAGCCAGTTTTGCCAACTTTTGTGCAAAAACATCATTATTTTGCTCTTCTTCTTCATAAAATCTTAAATTTTCAAGTAAGGTTACTTCTCCTAATATAGAGTTTTGTGATAATTCAAATATATTCGTTCCCATAAAATTCACGTTAACTTCTAAAATCTCCCACACTTTCTCTGATATTGCAGATAATGAAAATTTTTGCATAAAAGCCTCACTCTTTGACGGCCTTTTATAATGGGAAATCAAAATAACTTTAATCCCAAGATCTAAAACTCTATGAACAGTTTCTTTTATTGAATATACTCGTGATAAATCTTCTGTTTCTGATGGTAAATTTAAATCACATCTAATGATACAGCGATTTATGCCTTCATGTACGAAATTCTTAAAATCATCAAAATTTTTCATATCTACTGCAATTTTTTTTTGTATACACACCATATCCACGTGATTATATATATAAAAATATGCAATTTCATCAACTAGAAAACAATTCTATCTTACATTTGGAGTAGTTACTAGACTTTGCTGGGGGAAGTTTCGTCATCTCAACAATAAGAAAAAAGGGGGATATGCCGTCGTGTGATATAAGAAAAAGCAGTCTTATCATACCTTGTATATATCTTTCTAAAGTATTTTCTTTGCTAAAGAAAAACTTTATATACTATCTTATTTTATAAATATTGTCATCTATATCTCTCTATTTCCTATTATAATTAATTCACTTGACTATAGTATTAACAAAAATACCCAAACTTGTAATCCCAAAAGATATAGTTGTTCCAGCTAACATTGATATCGACGAATGTAGCTAAAGCATCAGCAATTTTTTGGAATATGTTTTGAAAAATTATCTCTTCGCTAACTAGAATGAGTATATATACAATATAGATGAGAACCGTGACTTTTTTGATTTACCTAACTTACAAAAAGTTCTGCCTTATTATGTTTGTCCATCTTAAATATATGTGTTGCAAATGAACTTATAAAAGCTCTGTTATGGCTCACCATCAAAACCGTCCCTTCGTAATTAGAAAGAGCTTCAGATAATGCTTCAACGCTTGACATATCAAGATGATTAGTTGGCTCATCTAATATCAGAAAATTATTTTTTTGAGCTAGAAGAGCAGCTATTGCAACCTTACTTTTTTCCCCTCCTGAAAGAACTGAAATTTTCTTTTTAACCTCGTCTTTTGTTATAAGTAAACCACCAAGAATTGTTCGCGCCTGCTGATAATTTGTTTCAGGAGAAATTTTTAAAATATTCTCTAACGCGTCGAGAGAGGGATCGAGCACCTCAAGCTGCTCCTGTGCATAATACCCAATACTAACATTTGCCCCCATCTCATATTTTCCATCAATCCATGGAATCTCCCCGATAACACTTTTAAGCAACGTCGATTTGCCAATTCCATTTGCTCCGATAATAGCAATTTTATCCCCTCTCAAGATTCGCAAATCTAGACTTTTTGAAAGTGGAAACCCATTATACCCGATCGTGGCATTGCTTATATCAAAAACAACCTTACCACTTTGTTTTTCTATATGAATTTTAAAAATAGATTTCTTTTCAGATGATATGTTAGATTCAAGTTTATTCTCAATTTGTTTAAGCCTCTCTATTATTCTGAGTTTATTTTGGGCCTGTTTTGCTTTTGTTGCCTTTGCTCTAAACCTATCAACAAATTCCTGAAGATGATTCTGTTGCTTTTTTACAGCCTCTCTCTCTTTTGCAATTCTCGTTTCCCTTTCTTCTTTTTGACCTAAAAACGCCTCAAAATCTCCGTTGTAAACATTTACTCTAGCGTTTGATATATGTATTATCATCGTCGCCAAATTATTTATAAAATCTCTATCATGTGATACAAAAAGCAAAGTTCCTTTAAAAGATTTTAAATACGTTTCAAGCCATGCAAGACTTGGCAAATCTAAATGATTTGTTGGTTCATCAAGCACTATGAAATTCGGATCATTTATGAGAAGTTTAGCGATTTCAAGTCTCATACGCCATCCACCAGATAAACTTTTTGGATTATCATAAAACTGGCTATTTTCAAATCCCAAACCGACAAGAATTCCTTTCGCCTCTGCTTCTAAGGCATATCCATTATTATCACTAAACTCGTTTTCTATTTTTTCATAAGTATCATAATCATCCGCAATATTAAGCAGAGATTCGTTCAATCTCTCCTGAAGATCACAAAGTTTAGAATTCCCAGATATACATTCTTCAAGAATAGTTAGCTTTGGATTTTCACATGGAGATTGGGGAAGATATCCAAGATTGCACCCTTTTGGAATAATTATCTCTCCCCCATCCTCATATTCTTCAAACCCACAAATCATATTTAAAAGAGTAGTTTTACCAGCTCCATTCGCCCCAATAATTGCAATTTTTGCATTAGTCGGAAATTGTAGCGAAAAATCGTCAATAATAGTACGGCTTCCAAATTTCTTAATAAGATTCTTAATAATAACCAAAAGACTCAGCTCTCCTATAAAAATACCCCCTGCTGGGAAAGAATATTCTATCATTTCCACTATTTTAAATCACTGTATGATTTAATTTTTAAAAGTGATAAAATTTCGTTACAGTTCTTCAGGTTGGGTTGTGTCATATATGGTCAGACAAATATTAGGATATCTGACATTTTTATTAATAGCTTATTTTTTGTCAGAAAACAGGGGATTACTTAAAAAAAAATGGAAAAATATACTTTTTGGAGTTATTTTCCAGATTACTTTAGCTATTGCTCTAGTCAACATCCCTTCCTTCGTAAACGCTATGGAATACGTTGCAAACGCAGTTATGAAACTTAAGGATGCGACGATCGAAGGAACCAAATTCGTTTTTGGTTATATTGGCGGTGGGGAATTGCCATTTGAGCTAAAAGAAGGATCTATGGCTTTTGTGTTGGCTTTTCAGGCTTTCCCAACAGTCATTGTTGTCAGCATTTTAGCTGCTGTTTTAACTTACCTCAAGGTCATACCATTTTTAGCAAATGTTATTGGTTCCGTATTTAGGTATATCTTTGGAATTAGTAACAATATTGGCATGGTCGGTGCTGGAAAAATATTTCTCGGACAATTCGAAGCTGCCCTTCTTATAAAGACCAAACTTAATTCTATTTCAAAATCTGAAATGTTTGTTGTTATGTCTATGGCATTTTCAACTACCTCTGCAGCTCTCATGCCAGTATATACGACTGCTATATACAAAGTCTGTCCTGAAGCTATGACCCATATCATAATGTCAAGCATCATTGGGGTTATATCAACATTTCTTGTTTGTGTAATCATGGCTCCTCCATCTGAACAAAACATATTTGAAAAACAAAAAACTTCAGAAAAACCCTATCCGAATCTAATGACTGCAATAAGTAAAGGCTCAAGTGATGGAGCATTCGTATGGTGGGCTATAGTTGGATCATTAATTGGAATGGTAGCCCTTATCACTATAGTAAATTATATACTAGCAGCTTTCCCGAATATAGGAGCTGAGCCAATAACACTACAGAGAATATTTAGCTTTATAATGTATCCGTTTGCCTGGATCATCGGGATACCTGAAGCAGATATTTCTAATGTTGCACAAATAATAGGAACCAAATTTGTTTTAAATGAAACTATAGCATATTTTGATATGGTCAAAATGGCGCTATCCAAAGATAGTATTACTGCGACAATATATGCTATAACGAATTTTGGTAATTTTGCTTGTATAGGAATGACCGTTGGAGGTTTTATAGCGATGGCTCCCGGGAGAAAAGATATAGCCTCGCTTGGTGTTCGGTCATTTATCGCGGGAACTATAGCGACAGGACTTACTGCAACTCTTATGAGCTTTTTTATATTTGAATTTTAGAACCTATGCAGGAGCTGGTTATCCACAAGAAATAGTTTTTCTCAGGTGTGTATACTTGATTAACCCGAAAACCAAGCTGGTATAAATATAAAAACCCTAATAATTCTGTGGAATATAGCTTCAAAAATTATTTGGTTGTCGAGTTAACCAAGTATATTCGCTCCAGTTAGCGAAGAAGTAATTTTTTAAAACGTACCCCAAAAATTACTGATGTTTTAGGTGTATTTGTCGATTTCAATGTTAACTGGAACGAGCAGCATAAGTAATTTTTGAACCTCCCCCCAGAATCATTAAGATCTTTATATTGGTATCAGCTTGGTAATTGAATCATTAATCGAATATATAGTTGTTTCAATTAACATTAGTATTAAAAAAAGTACAAAAATCTCTGTAATTCCGAGGATGTAATTAGTATAACTAACCTGTGTTGTTAATTGGTTTTGATATAACTCAAAACTATATAATCCCTCGAAAGGGCTAATTAGACTTTTTTAAAAAAATAAATAAAATTTTCATGTCATTTTGATTATCAAAAACTTGAAGTAAATACAATTTTTCTTATCTCATTGGTGTATACAATTTTAAAAAACTAGTTTAATATATATGGAGTTTTATGTTACTTGTTGGTATTTTTACTTATGTTGTTTGATATAATTGGTTGTGCGATGGCGGATGGTGGCCAAGCTGCAGCGACACGGGGGGGCAACGTTTTCACCTCGCTTTTTCCAATACTGTTTTTCCTAGTAGTTATATATTTGTTAATGATAAGGCCTCAACAAAAAAAGGCAAAACAGCACCAAGCTATGATTTCAGAATTAAAAAAAGGAGACAAAGTTATAACAAATTCCGGGATAATTGGAGTTGTTTCGAAAATAATTAGCGACCATGAGGTTATGGTGGAGATTGCCGACAAAGTATTTGTAAAATTTGCCAAATCCTCTATAGCTAATAGAACAAACGACAGCGGTTATAGTACTTCTAAAAAACAGCAAGAAACTGAGCCAACCAATGCAAAGGAAAATATCTCTGCTACTAGTACCCCCACAATATCTGCAAAGAAAAAAACGACGACGACTGCTACAAAGAAAACGGGACGCAAATAAAATTGGAGATATCCTATGATAGTAGTATCGAAGTTTAAAATTATAATAACAGCTTCAGTATGCCTACTCGGATTGTTGATAGCTGCTCCATCTGCTCTTAATCAGAAAACGTTTGATAAACTCCCAAAGTTTTTGCAGCATACCGTTAGTCTTGGGCTAGAACTTCGCGGGGGTTCTCATATACAGCTCGAGGTCGACATAGCTTCCGTTGAAAAAGAGCACCAGGAAAGTATTGTTGACGAAGCACGTAAGCAACTTCGCAAGCAAAATGTTAAATATAAGAAAATATCTGTCATCCCACTTAAAGAAAGTGGAATTTCTCAAATAGTTATTAATCTTTCCGATGATAAAGATGTTTCCCCTGTTAAAAAAATTCTTTCCAAAATTGAACCTGGATTAGATATAACAGCTGGGCAAATTGAATCTGAAATAACCGCCACAATTTCCAAAGATTTTCTGGACAAGTTTGCGAAAAGAATCGTAGGGGAATCCATAGAAGTTATACGACATAGAATAGACGAATCCGGGACTAAAGAACCAACAATACTAAGGCAAGGAAATGATAGAATAATTGTCCAATTACCTGGGGTCGAAAATCCTGAAGATATTAAAAAACTATTGGGAAAAACGGCGTTACTCACTTTTCATGGGGTAGATGAGGAAATGGAAACCATAAACGCTGTTAAGGGCTCAGCTCGACCAAAATTTCCTGTAAAACCAGGGGTTATGTACCTTCCTGAAGAACGTAGTGAATCATATATAGCTTATGTTCCTATTAAAAAGCAGATTTCCTTAACAGGGAAATCTCTTATTGATGCGCAAATGAACATAGATCCGCAATCTGGCCAGCCTTGTGTGTCTATTAAATTTGATAACATAGAGGGAACGAGAAAAATTGCGGAGTTGTCCGCTAAATACCTCCATAAGCAATTCGCTATGGTTCTGGATGGAAAAGTTTTAAGCGCTCCAGTTTTTCAAGCGGTTTTAACAAACGGCTCGGCGGTTATTACTGGAAGATTTACAATGAAGGAAGCTAACGAACTTGCTCTATTACTTAGAGCTGGATCTCTCCCCGCCCCTCTTAAGGTAGTTGAGGAAAGAAATATTGGTCCAAGTCTTGGGTCTGATTCGATATTAGAGGGAAAAATGGCCGTTATAATAGCGTTTATTTTCGTTTCGCTATTCATGATCGCTTCATATGGAAGATTCGGAGTTTTTTCTGTCGTATCTCTTTTGTTTAACATAATTATACTTTTCGCTTCACTCACTCTGCTTGGCGCTACGCTCACACTCCCCGGTATTGCTGGAATAGCCCTTACAATTGGAATGGCCGTTGATTCAAATGTTTTAATATACGAAAGAATTAGGGAAGAAATAAGACTCGGAATAAAACAATCTATCGCAATAGCTCAGGGGTATAAAATGGCAACAATGACTATTATAGACTCCAATTTTACAACTCTTGTTGGATCGCTTGTCCTTTATGAATTTGGATCTGGGCCAATTAAAGGTTTTGCTGTAACCCTTGCTTTAGGAACGCTCATATCGCTATTCACTACTTTCTCACTCACGAAATCCATCATTGCCATTTGGTTAAAAAAAGGCAATGGAAGAAATAACAATGATATTATTATATGACAATTAATTTCGTTCACATTTTTGACTATGTTTCATTCTTTAGATTAGTCTCCCAAAAATTGTTTATTATTTGCGTAAAAATAAAACAAGCAGGGAATGAAGAAAAAACATTTGCTTACCCATGTAAAATTTATTGTTGGGCATAAAAAAGGGAAAAAAATATGTTTCGTTTACACTTAATTCCATACGGTACAAAATTTGATTTTGTTGGTAAAACTAGATATATACTGACCATCGTTTCTATATTAATACTCACATTCCTTGGTTTTTTTGTAGTTAAAGGCCTTAACTATGGAATAGACTTTCAGGGAGGATATATATTTGAGGTCAAAATGCCCGAAATTCCAAACATTGAGTCTCTTAGAAGTAGCCTCGGAAATCTAGGAATTGGAGAGGTCGCTATTCAGCAATTCGGAAACCTAGATGATTTATCTATAAAGGTTGAAAGATCAGAAGAGGGCGAGAATCAAACAATTGCCGTTAATAAGGTCAAAAACGCTCTAGGAGAAGGTGTTATATACAAAAGAATTGAAACCGTTGGTCCAAAAGTCGGAGCTGAGCTTGTTTCAAACGCCATAAAAGCAGTAATATTTGCGCTTATTGCTATGCTTTGTTACATAGCAGTCCGATTTGAGTGGCAATTTGGAATATGCGCAGTTGTCGCGCTGCTTCACGATTGCATCGTAATGTTTGGGTTGTTTTCGATATTTCCTATGGAATTTAACGAAATGTCTATCACGGCGATCCTTCTTACTGCTAGTTATTCCATAAATGATACAGTTGTTATATTTGACAGAATTAGGGAAAATCTTGGGCGCTATAAAAGCATGCCTCTTAAGGATCTTATTAACAAAAGTCTAAATGAAACTCTTTCTAGAACGACCCTCACGGCGACGACAACCCTTCTCGCCATCCTGGCTTTATATTTGTTCGGAGGAAAAGTTATAGCTGCTTTTAGTCTCCCAATATTAATTGGAATCGTTATTGGAACATTTTCTTCCATATTCATTGCCTGCCCGCTTCTTACTTTCCTAGATATAAAGCCGAAAAAAAGAAAGGATGGAAAAGAACCTGCAAACATTGCGTAAAATTTTACTTCTTTTTAGAGTTTTATGTTTACAAAATGTAGTTGATTAACTCGATAACCAAGTAATTTTCTCCAGAATCATTGAGGTTTTTGTGTTTATACTTTCTCCTGCCAGCAAAAAGATAATTTTTTAAAACATATCCCAATAATTACTAATGTTTTAGGTACCTTTTCCGATATCAATGTTAACTGGAACAACTATATAAAACACAAAATACCGCGGAGATTAAACCACGGTATTTTGTAAATTGTTATCATGCTTAGTCCGATTTCGAACAAATGTAATGCTGTTTAGGCATGAGCACTATCGTAGTTAATCGCTGCCGTGATAGAATAAGGATTTGTATAGGCACTCATTTTCTCCGCAACTGGCCCACTAACCTCGTTTTGCATTGAGATTACTAAACTATTTAAAGTTGAAGCACTATCTACGATAGTAGATAATTGATTTGTCCAGGGTGTCTCACCAGTAACGTAAGAGTTTCCTTTTTTATCTTGGAACGTTAATGATTTCGTTCCTGTCTCATCGCGACTAGAATATACCATATTTTTAATTTCCACTACAAAATCTTTAAGAGAAAGAATTTTCATAAAATCCCCGTTCGTAATAGTTGGGGGTGTATTCTCATCAGTAAGATCGGAATGGGATTCACCTGTAGCTACAGCCAAAACATTGTTGTAATCTGTAAGACCGGAAAATCTAGCCTCAAATAATCCTATTTCTGCTTCACCAATTTTTATGTCATTAATAGAATCTATAGTATCACTTAGTGTAGTAAGATAGTTTTTAAAGGAACCGTAGATACCCCCTGAAAACTCAAACGTATTACCACTATCATACACTAAACCAGCTGACTTTACTCCTCCTACACCACTCGCATCCGCTTTTACAAGACCAGAAGCAATTAGCATACTCCTTACCTCTTCAAGAGTTACAAAACCCTTCGGTTTTAATGAGGGTAGAACTACTTCTCCCTCTGGATCTAGAGGATCGGAGACTTCAGGTTCTTCTGCAAGACCAGAATCAATTAGCATACCCCTTACCTGTGCAACAGTTGTAGTCGTCGCTCCAGTTATAGTATTAGGAAGAGCAGTTATCGCAGCAGATATATTAGTTATAGGTCCCGTTGTTGGGTCTGTAAGAGCATCTATCGCTTCAGTTATAGTAGTCGTCGCTTCAGTTATCGCTCCAGTTATGGGTCCATTTGTGCCTGTGAGATCATCTATCGCTTCAGTTATAGTAGTCGTCGCTTCAGTTATTGCTGTAGTTATAGACCCCCCTGTGCCTGTAAGAGCATCTATCGCTTCAGATATATTAGTTATAGGTCCCGTTGTTGGGTCTGTAAGAGCATCTATCGCTTCAGAT
>JAIRWI010000016.1 GCA_031269095.1 Holosporales bacterium | reverse complement strand
GATAGTATTATAGGTGATTATACATTCTTCTCTCTTAATACTAATGGTAATCCACTATCATTACCTAAATTAGATAGTATTATAGGTGATTATACATTCCAGCGTACAACTACAGGAGCAATAGATCTTTCTTCTCTAACTGAAATTACAGGTAGTGATACATTCTCCTCTCTTAAATCCTCTACTCTAACTCTACGTACTAACTTAAAGATTAGCAAACCTTCTGGTATTGATAACTTCTACTACTGTTGCAATAGTTTCGTAGGTGATACATTTTTGAATCTCCTATATAGTACAATTGATGGCATACCTGGAGGAACAGCTATGACTGGAATTACTCTTACCTTACCTGAAGAACCAACACTTCCAGAAGGAGCAGTTGCTGGTAAATGGAGAATGAATGCTAATGGTAGTAATTTTGTCATTAACCTTAGAACTATAACTCTTAAACCTGCTGTAGGTATGACTCTACCTAATTCGTTTACTGTTACAGGGGCTCCATGGAAAACCCCCCTTGCACTTACTGATACTACTCCAAATAGCAATGGTGTATATACTTGGACAAAACCTTCTACTTAAAGGATTAAAACAATAGCTATGGCTCTAAATATAGAGAACAAACAAGAGCCATAGCTACTGGTTTGGTTTTTCTATAAAAAATATGTGACATAACTAAGCTAGTTGGCTTAGAGATAAACAAAAACGCTAAACACTATGCAATTCTTTGAATTATATTATATGTATATTTGTCGATATCAATGTTAACTGGGACAAGTATAACATAAAATCACCAAAATTATTGTCTTTTCATAAAAAGATTTTGGAGAATAATAAAAATTGTAGATACAGATATAAAACTGTCAGCTAGATTAAAGGCAGGCCAATGCCAATTGTTATAATAAATATCTAAAAAGTCAACAACTGCCCCATGAATTAATCTGTCGCATAAATTTCCAATTGCCCCCCCTATTATAAGAGAACAAAAAACTTTTTCACTCTGATTTTTTAATTTAAAAAACAGGTACATTAAAAAGATGATACAAAGTATTGTAGCGAAAATAAGAACGTATTGCCCCATGACTGTATTCGGTTGCAATAGCCCAAAACTCGTCCCAAAATTAAAAGTAAGAGTTAAATTAAAAGACGGAAATATATTTATGCACGCCCCATTTGGTATGAATGCTAGGATACTAAATTTAGCTGCCTGATCAAAAATAACTACAAGCAAGCATAATAAAAAGCAAAAAAAATTTAATTTTTTAGAATACTTCATTCTGATTCTCATTTTTCGATACTCCCTTTAATATCATTAACACTTATAAGCACTGGTAGTATTACTGGGGCCTTACTGCCTGGACCATAAAACACGTAAAGTGGAACAGAATTATATCCAAGAGATTTTAGTGTCTTCGATATTTCATCATTCTTTCTTGTCCAATCAGCTTTCATCACAATAATTTTATTTGTTTTGAAAAAATCTATAATTTCTTTTTTTTTAAATACAGGCTCGTTATACAAACAAGTTGAACACCACGAAGCTGTAAAATTCACAAAAACCGGTCTTCCTTCAATTCTGTGTTTTTCAAGTTCTTTAAGCGAAAAATTTTGCCAAATTAAAGTGGAATCATCGCTCCCTTTGTTTTGTTCTAAATCAAATATAATGTAAATAACCCCTAAAGCAATAGAAATTAATATCACTTTAATTGTTTTAGATTTTTCTACCTTTGTAAAAGCCCAAAATAAAAGCGCCAATACTAAAATTATAAACAGATATTTTGTTAGAATGGTGCCAGGAAATAATATAGAAAAAGTCCAAAAACATGAAAAAAGCATAGAAAACCCCATAAATTCCTTAAGATTTTCCATCCATTTTCCTGGTTTAGGCCAAAATCTATTCATTCCTGGAATTAGTGAAAGTAATAAAAATGGGGAAGCAACTCCAAATCCAAAAGTAGTTAATACAAAAAAAGTAACAAACAAATTACTAAAACTTAGAGCAAGGGCAAGAGGCATCCCTACAAAGGGGCCGACACAAATCCCGCTTACAATTCCCGTAAAAACCCCATTTGTAAATGATTTATAATTTCTAAAACCAGATGGTAGAGTAATATTTGGAGGTTTTATAATTCCAAAAAAGTATAAAGCAGATATAAGAAATATTGCCCCTAAGAAAGCCACAAAAACTTGGTTTTGCATATAAAATCCCCATCCAAGATTTTCTCCGGTTTTTT
The DNA here is from genome assembly GCA_031269095.1 of Holosporales bacterium. Lineage (GTDB taxonomy): Bacteria > Pseudomonadota > Alphaproteobacteria > RUG11792 > RUG11792 > JAIRWI01. The sequence continues at coordinate 9,604 of JAIRWI010000016.1, read as the reverse complement.
TTAGAAGAAATAAAACTAATCCAATTAATATAAAAGTTGCTATAATTCCAGATGTAAAGTACATCCCCTCTTTCACTATAGATTTTCTAGAACTATTACTATTTTTTATAATACTAAAAATCTTAAGGGATATAATAGGAAAGACACATGGCATACAATTTAGTAGTATTCCCCCGACAAAAACCATAAGAAGAACAAAGGGAATTGCAGTATTCTCTGCCATTTGTTCCTCATTTAGAGCAGCTTTTATCTCTTGTTCCCCTAAAAGATTATCAACTTCGTCTATTGTAAAGTTTTGCAATACGGGTCTACAAGATGTCCAACAAACAACATAAAACAATTCGCACTCAACTGGTTTAGTCCTGTCTTGTTTTTTTAAATTAAAAAGAACTGAAAAATCTTTGTGATATGTTTTGTCGTTTGGAGAATCCCCAACATAATATGTATCTGTATGCGGCGAAAGCTTCTTCAAAACATTCGCATTCTTCCAATCGAAAGAAGGAGCAGTTTGTCCTGAAGAAGCTATGCGTTCTCCAGTCTTAAGGTAAAAATCAAAAGAGATCCATAAATTTTCTGAGAAACTCTCTCTGTAAGATCTAATCGAGCACGAATACGATGAATGGGTTACACTAAACAACAATATTAATAAAAAAGCAAAAAAACCTTTTTTTGTCATCTCTCTCCACAAACAAATGGTGGGCGATAACGGATTCGAACCGCTGACCCCCTCGGTGTAAACGAGATGCTCTACCACTGAGCTAATCGCCCATTATTATTTCTATACGGCCACAACACACACATATTGCATTGGGTTTTAAAAACAACGCAATACGCCGTGTGTTGTGCAGACTACCTTAAACTATCTTTTCCCTGAAGACTTCTTGCTACCGTTCTCTACGACATCCTTTAACTGCTTTCCAGGTTTGAACTTTGGAACACTTCTTGCAGGGATAGCAATCGGAGCTCCCGTTTTTGGATTGCGCCCTTCAGTTGCCGCTTTTCTGAGAACTGAAAACGTTCCGAAACCAACCAATCTAACTTCCCCTTCATGTGAAAGCTCTTTCTCTACGGATTCCACAAATGCATCTAAAGCCCTTTCTGCTTCAATTTTCTTAAGACCAGATATATCAGCCATAGAAGCAACTAACTCAATTTTATTCATAATCCTTGTTCCATTAAACAATCGATAAACAACTCCCCTGAATAGTACCCTCAAGAATCCTAAGCCGTCAATACCATAAATTCAATAAAATCAGTGTTTTTACAATTTTAGAGAACAAGTTTTGAATTTTTTTAATAGAAATAGCAAAAATGTTCTTTGTATTTGAAAAATATAAAAAAAATAAACAAATAACATTTGATATTTGAAATTAAATTTCAATTTATTTTTTTAATTTACCAAACAACGTATTATTTTTAAATAACCTGAGTTTCCTATAAGAGCTTCTGTTTATCGAAAAATATTAAGAGAATTAAAGTCTATAAAATGTTTTTTAGGTAAAACCGATATATCACAAAAATATTTATAATATTTATCTAAAATCTAATAATATATCTATGTATATAATAATCTGTTAATTATAGTTGTTCTAATTAATATTGAAATCGACAAATGTAACTAAAACACCAGTAATTCTTGAGATAGGTTTTAAAAAATTACCCCCTTACTAACTAGAGTAAATATACTAACTTTAGTAATAAGTTTTTTCCATTTATCTATTAATGTTTTAAAAAGGTATTGGCTGATAATATACTGTTTGCTACAAACTAGAGCAAGCATACAGTAGTTTTCTCTACACAAAATACTCTGTTGTTAGCTTTTTTTCTATTTGCCTACTAAGTCCTCCCCTCCTTCCTAAACACTACTTTTTTATCTAGGCCAGATTCTTATTTTTTCTGTATATTTTTTTGTTAGTTCTAGAGATTTTTTGTAAAATTCTTTTGAATCTATCATATTTTTTATAAGTTCGTATTCTTTTTGATTTGAGCTATTTTTAAATGATTTTATATCCAAATTCCCAACAATTATGGGAAATGTTATATTTTTTTGCACATAATCTTCAGAATTTTCAAATTTTTCATGTACATAAGAGTTTAGGTCATTTTGAATCTGGTAAATAATCCCAAAGCAAATTCCAAATATTGCTGCTTCTTTTGCTTTTTTAAAACTATTACTGCTTTCAGGCCTAGACAAAAACTCCCCTAAAAAGCAGGATAATTTAAAAAGAGAACCAGTTTTGAGCGATGCCATCCTAACATATTGGTTAAAATTAACATAATTGGATTTATTGAGAGTTTGCTCCATAATGGCTCCATATGCAGTCGCTTCACATTCTCTCAAGAATAATCGTTTTATATAATCGTCTTTATAAATTTCAAAAATTTTTTTTATAGATTTTACGAGGAGAAAATCACCATCAAGTATACTTCGTTTCGCCCCAAACAGTTTGTAATAAGAGCTATCACTTCTTCTCATATTGTTGTTATCGATAACATCGTCATGAATTATAGAAGCATTATGAATTGACTCTATAATAGCGGTAGTTTTGTGTATTAAATCGTTAGTTTTATTGGCAAAACTATAAAAAAGGACTGATCTAATACGTTTCCCAGTAGCATTTCCCTCTATCCATTCAAGGCTTGTGTGAAGCTCTTTTTCATATAAGGCTTTTCGATTATATATATTTGTAATTATATAATTAAACATAAACTTTTTTAATAAGGGAATCAAACTCAAATTTATTAAAAAATTCTATTAAATTATTGTATATATTTTGTTTATATTCAAAGTTTAGTTCAATATCATTTTGGAGTTTAACTAGTTTTTCCGATAACAAAACTTTATCAACATTATCACGTAAAACATCAAATTTTTTGGAATTTGGTAATTTTTCGATGTTATCTATGAGATTTTTTAGATTTCCATACTCATTTATAAGAGAAGCTGCTGTTTTTGGACCAATTCCAGGACACCCCGGAATATTATCAGAAGCATCACCAGAAAGGGCTAGAATATCAGCTATTTTTTTGGGATCGTTAACACCAAATTTTTCAAAAACATATTGAGAAGTAATTGTTTTTTGTTTCACCGGATCATAGATGTTTACATTATTATCACTATCTAAAAGTTGCATTAGGTCTTTATCGGAAGACATAACGTTTATTACAAAATCTCCTCCTTTTAGTTTTTTGACATAGCTCGCTATTATATCGTCTGCTTCGCTTCCACTATGCTCTACCATGTAAAAACCAAAGTGGTAGGTCGCTTCTTTGATTAGAGGAATCTGACTCCTCAATGCATCAGGCATGGATTTTCTGTTAGACTTGTAATCTGAATACATCTCATTTCTAAAGGTTTTTCTTGCCGAATCGAATGCCGCTATAAACATAGCACTGGGGAATCTTTTTATAAGATCAAGCATTGTTCGAGAATACCCATACAACGCTCCAACTTCCAGTCCATTATACGTTAAACTGGGATATGCATAAAATACCCGGTATATAAAACCAGATATATCTAAGAGATTAACTATTTTCATTTAATTTTCTGAAATTAAGAGTAACATTTCGTGTTTTCGCAATTGTGTTAATACCAGTAGAAGGTCTATTTTTCGCTATTCCCCGAGCAACAACAATACCACCCCTTATGATAACAACATTCGCTAAAATACTTTCTTCTTTATCAGAAAAACCTTTCAACATCTTTTTTGCACCTCGTAATATCGTATGCTATTTACCATATAGATTTGCAGTACAGTGTATACTGCTTCAACAACTTCGAAAAGGGGATTTAAATTATCTGTTTGCCTCCTATACACCTCGTGTAAATTACTATTTCACCAATCTAGATAAATAAAAAAAATTCCAGTAATTCCAAAAAATATAGCTTATAAAGTTAAAACATTGTTAAAATACTGGGGTATATATACCATAGAAAGACTCCAGGATATGAAGAAGAATCAGCTCTTATATTCCTTTCCCCATTATAATATTACAGTTATAACATCCCATTGTGCTGAAAATTTTCTGATACACAGACATATTATATAATACATTTTTTACGTATAATCTCGTTTCCTTAAAGGGGATAAGCTCAATCATGTCTAATTCAGAGAGATTTCTGAGTTTTGCTATGCTTTTTTGAAAACTGGCAATATTTCCCTCTCCTGCGTTATATGCAGCTATAGCTAATATCAAATTCCCCTTATACTTTTTTAAAAATCTATCCAAAATGCTGGATCCAATAGTAATATTTTTTTCTGGATTAAACAAAGAATCTCTGACGTCAGTGTAAAATTTAATGCGTTTTTGTTCGTAAATAGCTGTTTTTGGCATAATTTGCATAAGTCCTGTCGCTCCTGCATGACTTTTAGCATTTTTTTTAAAAAAGCTTTCTCGTTTTATAACAGAATGAACAAGGGAGTTAAAACACGAATCAGGATTAATTCTTTCGACATAATTGATTTCTGAAGAATCTAATTTTTTAAAAGTTTTTATATTGAACTGATATTTCTGCTTGTCTTGTTCCCTCTTAGTTATAAATTCTAATTCCCTATCAGTTTGGGCCATTTTTAAGAGCAACCCCTCTTCAACTGGATCGTCTATATCATCCACCAGTTCTCTATAAAACAATAGTAAGAATTTTGGGTCTTTTTCAAGATTATATTTTTGAACTACCTTTAAAATCTGCACTAATTCTCTATCATTAAATCTTTTTTCCGCTGAAAAAACATTTGTTTCGTTAGAATTTTTAATTTTTATAAACCTGCTGGAGGATATTTGATTGAGCCTATTTTCCGCGATCTGACCATAGAACGTGTTATAATTTCTATATGACTTTTCATACCATTCATATGCCAAAAATATATCATTATTACTCATAAAAACTTCCGCCAACCAAAAAGCACATTTGCTCTTATGCATTGAGTCCTCCGATGAGCTATACGCGTTTTTAAAATGCCTAATACTATTTTTTTTATCTTCTAAGAATCTAAATGCGACAAATCCAGCAAACCACTCTGCTTTAACATAATTTTTTCTCTGTTTGGGATGAAATTTGTTAAGTACATGTATTGAAATAATTTTATACGCTGTAGCTGCGTCTCCAGAACGTGCTAAATTACATGCAATATCTCTGCGTAGGTTGAAAAATTTATTAGCAGAGCTTTCTTCGTTATTGTTATTGGCGATAAGAATCATAGCAGCTTTTTTATATTTTTTCTTTTTAACTAGTGATTTAACTGTGTTGTACCTGAGATTTAAATCATCTATGTTAATAGAATTATATTTTGTTACTGTTCTATCTGGATTTTTAGCAATAAATAATTTTATATATTTTTCTATATAGACAGGGATTACCCCTATCATAGTTTGTAATTGTTTATAATTATTGGCTTGTACAAATCTCCTGGTCCTCTTCGCATCACTTTTTGGACTTATATGAGCTTTGAATGTTCTTCTATAGATTTTTGAAAATGTTGGGGATAAATTTTGGTACATCCAGGTTTGATTTACATATTTCTTCCCTTTTTCTTTATTGTTTTTTAATAAAAGTGTTGAATAAGAAATCAATCCCTCTGGAGTTGTTGGGGAATACCTCCCAAACCATTGTATAACTAAATTAGTATCTATCATAGACTTATTTATATTTTTTTCCGCAATCTTTACCAACTTCGTAAACATTGGAAAATTTGGATGATGATAAAAAAACTGAAAAACTTCAGCAGAATTACTGCAATTTTCGATCACTTTTCTCCATCTTTTATATTTTTCGATAAGATTTTGCTCAGTTTTAGTTACGACAAGGCTGTTTGAGCCTACATATAATTTCTGCGTAATAGATTTTTCAGAGCTAAAACAAAACGCATTGTTTAATATTAAAAATAAAATAACTAAAATTTTAAAATTTTTGTTAAACATAATTTATTAACATCCACTACAACTACATATACCCATCTTCTGGTAATGTTTTATACAAAACATCAATTTCCCTCTAATTCTCCTGAAATCGTCGTGTAATACGCCGGACAAAACTGGTGCCTTCTTTTAGCTATTTGTTTTATGTCTCCATTTTTCCAAATAAACAGGCCATATTTCTTATCATACTTGTAAGGGGGGATCTTGAAATCTTCGGAAAGTTTATTAATCTCCCCCATTATACCGAGATTTCTCATAATACTGTCTATTTTGTTTCTCCCTTTTCTCTTAGAATTTGCATAGAGTTTATCCCCTTCTATAACACATACCAAATTATCTTCTTCTGGGACCATAATGATGTATGGATTTTTCTGCACAAAAACATACAAAAATAGGGATACAAATATTAAAGCAGTTCCAACATGTCTGAGTTTTGTTCTAAGAAGACATAAGATTATTCCGCCAAGGATTATAGTAGACATTATCAGAACCGTAGGGCTCCTTAGAGGGATTTCTGAACCTGGTAAATCTGATACAAAACTCATTATTTTTATCATTAAATTGATCGCCATTTCCAGTGGTTTCATAAACATATCTGTAAAAGATCCAATACAAATATTTAAAACACCAAGAGGAGCTATCAGAAAAGTGGTTATCGGAATCGCCGTTAAATTACCAAAAATATTTTGAACGCTGAATCTGTTAAAAGTTGAAACAGAAATTGGGGTTGTTGCAATAGTGGCAATCGTTGTTGTTATTACTGAAGAAACTACGTACATTAGAGTCTTTTTCAGAACTGATTTTCCTATATATAGGTTACTCAATTTTTCCTGATAAGATTCATAGAATGATATAAGAGTTAAAACCGCAGCAAACGATAACTGAAAACTTACATGAAAAAGAGATCCTGGATCAAAAAGAAGTATGAGAAATGCTGCTACAGATATATTTTTTAATGATATAGCTCGTTTTCCCATGATAATGCTAAAAAGACATATTGCAGACATTATAAATGCTCTAATTGCTGATGGTGAAAATCCTGATAGAGCCAGATAGAGAAAAAGAAATGGTATTGTAAAAACAGCTGAAACAACGGAGGCATTAATATTAGGAGCAATGCATCCGATATATAAAAACAGCCTTCTTATAAGAAAATATAATATTCCTGCAAGAATGCTCATATGCAGACCAGAAATTGCCAATATATGCGCTGTTCCGGATTTGATAAACTTGTCTCGTACATGCGGGGGTATCGCTGATTTATCTCCAGTTAATAATGCTGCTGCAATTCCGCTGGCCTCTCCATGGATTTTTTCTGATATTGTTTTTGTCATATAAAATCTGATATACGAGAAATTTTCCATAAATCTGCTTCTTATTACTTCGTATTGAGACTTTTTTATATAAAAAATCACACCCGTTGCATCTATTCCCATAATCGAATTAAATTGAAGTTGATCAAAACTTCCTGGGATTGCAGGTATTTTAAAAGGAGAAAAACTAGCCATAACTTTCACGGTATCTTTTGGACTTATATCAAATAGCATTTTGCTACCACAAGTCATTTTTACAGTTTTTATAAAGCTATATTTTTTATGATCAAGATCATCGTCGAAAATGATATTATCAAGAATAATCCTTTGCATCCCCTGCATAGTAGGGTGATTTTCTTCTATAAATCCAACATTTGCTCGAAAGAATATTTTGTCCACGGCAGTTGTTAAAAATTGCTTTTCTACAAGAAACTCAGTTTTTAATATTCCTCCTGTTTGTGAAATATAAAATCCAATAGAAAAAACAATTATGAGTATGGCAATTTTTCTAAAAATTAAAGATATAATCAACGACAACATAATAAAATTTATTATTTTAAAAGAAGAAATAACGGGGAAATAAACACCATAAATTATACCAAGTCCCAATATAACGGGAGCAAACAACGGTAATCGTTGCTGTTCTAATATAAAAAGTTTTTTTAGATCTAGCATAAAAATCAGTCTATACAAAATTATTTTATTAGAAAATATAAAAATTTTTCTAAAATATAGAGAATTTTTTTATATCAATCCTTGAAGTAACAAAAATGTTTTTATCTTTAATATTTTGATATTGTTTTTTTATATACATTTAAGTAATTTAAAAATAATAATTTATTTTATTGTAAACTCATTTCTGATAAATAATAAGGTAATTTGCACAGGAAACAAAAAAAGGTATAATAGGCCAATTTAGGATCTGTTGTGGTGTTTTTCTCGTGGATTTGTTTAAGAAAAAAAGTAAGGGCAGGATTTATTCACTGCTTTTGTTGTGTGTTGTCCTATTATGTTCTTTGTATCTTTCGTTTTTTTATCAAAAATCTGATAAAGACCTGAAAGTAATTTGGGGAGAAAACGTAAAGGCCAATGATCTTATTATGTCGGTAATAAGAACCCCCGTTATGGGAAGAATAAAGGATGTGGATCAATCTGGACCTGCGCATTTTTTCGGTCCAAGACTTCCGAGATTTACCCGTTTTGAGCATTGTGTTGGTGTTTGGGTTCTTATAAAAAGAGCAGGAGCTGGTATGCAGGAACAAGTCGCAGGATTACTGCATGATGCTTCATATACAGTGTTTTCTCATGTATCAGATCATTTATTTGCGAAAAAAGGAGGGGTAAATGAATATACTCAAGTTTCTTACCAGGACAAAACACATATGCAGTATCTTAAAGACTCAAAACTCCAAGAAGCTTTAGAACAATACAACATAAGTGAATCTGATCTTGATCCATCTAAACCTGAATATACAGCTCTCGAACAACCACTTCCAAATATGTGTGCTGATAGGATACACTACAATATTCACACAGGAGTTATTACAGGAATGATTTCCGAAAATGAAGCGAAGAAAATAATTGAGAATTTAAATTTTAAAGATAATAAATGGTTTTTCACTGACCCCGCAAAAGCAAGAAGATTTGCTGAGTTGTCTGTGTATTATACGCAAAATTTTTGGGGGGCGAAGTGGAATGTGGCTATGAATATGCATCTAGCAAAAGCATTAAAAAGAGCTATTAAAATAAAATTGTTAAAAAACTCTGATTTGTATTTAACTGATAGTGTTGTTATGCAGAAGCTTACAAAAAATCAAGATTCGTTTATCCATTTCATGCTTGAGCAAACCAAGAGACCTCTTAGTAAAATTCCGGGAAAAAAATATAATTCGGTCAAGTTCATTCCTAAGTTTAGAGGGATAGATCCTTTAATTAAACTAGAAGATGGGTCATTTAAAAAACTTACTGAAATGGACTATATGTTCAAGCACCACTATGATTCGGTAAAAGCCTGGTGTGCTGAAGGATACTACGTTGACGTCATCGATTCAGAAGGTGAGGATGAAGATCTTTAGAAGAGGATTTTTATTACATTCGAATAATGGATACGGAAAGTAGCGCAGTCTGGTAGCGCGCCTGCTTCGGGAGCAGGAGGTCAGGGGTTCGAACCCCCTCTTTCCGACCAATGTATGTAATCTCTAGTCTAGAACAATAGAGTTTTGTACTCATTTATTCATATAAATAATATCCCCCTCTTTCCCCCAAACATTAACTCTTTTTTAACCTCTTAATGATAGAATATAATTATAACATATTAAGGAGGAAACAAGTTTTATGAACAAGTACATATATAAAGGGTTTATCATATTAGGTTT
>JAIRWI010000045.1 GCA_031269095.1 Holosporales bacterium | reverse complement strand
AATAATCTAAAAGATGGGAAAATAGAATTTAATGGGAATACCAAAAAAGCATCACATCACGAATACCAAAAATATAAAAAGGACATAGGTAATAATACCATTCTACTGTCCATAAATGGTACTTTGGGAAATATCGCATTATACAACAATGAGAAATGTATTTTAGGCAAGAGTGTTTGCTATTTAAATGTAAAAAAAAATACAGATAAAACGTTCATCCGTTATGTCTTAACTGATAACAAATTTCAGTCTTATATAGATAATGTTGCTCATGGAACGACAATAAAAAACGTCTCATTAAAAACATTGAGAGAATATACCTTTTTACTTCCTCCTTTGCTAGAACAAAAACCAATCGCTTCCATATTGTCCAGCCTTGATGACAAAATCGACCTGTTGTACCGGCAGAACAAGACACTGGAAGCCCTCGCGGAAACCCTGTTCCGGCAGTGGTTTGTAGAAGAAGCGGATGAAAGCTGGAAAGAAGGAAAACTCGGGGATATAGTAGAATTGCTTTATGGGAAAGGATTAAAAGATAATATTAGAACAGGAAACGGTTATCCTGTAGTAGGATCGAGTGGAATTGTTGGCTATCATTCCGAATACTTGGTTAAAGGCCCGGGGATTGTCATTGGAAGGAAAGGAACTCTTGGAAAAGCCATTTACCTTTTTGAAAATTTCTTCCCTATTGATACAACATACTATGTAAAATCAAAAACGAACACCGATACTTTGTTATATGAATACTTTTTGCTAAAAACGATAAATTTTGCCGAAATGAATACCGATTCAGCCGTTCCAGGGTTAAATCGAGATATGGCACTGTCAACTGAAATATTGATTCCACCTTATAAAATTCGTGGAAAATTTAATGAAATTTGTAGTTGCCTAATGAAAAAAATGTGCTATAATGACATACAGATTGGACAGCTTGAGGCATTGCGAGATAGTCTATTGCCAAAGCTAATGAGTGGGGAAGTGGGGGTATTTGGAGGAAATAATGAGTGAAGAAATAGTTGTTACTTTCTTTAAGATACATAAATGCGGTTTTTATAGGAGTGGAAAAAAGATTTTTGGATCACTCGAGGACTTACTACCGGATTTGAAGAAATGGGCGGAAGCCGTCCAACTGATGACCGAAACTAATTTATTAGGAGGAGAAACTGAAGATGCTTCTGGAAATGAGTATCGTGATATATTTTATTATGATTATTGCGAAGCGAATAAAAATTCCCTGCTGGTGCTTTGGAATCGATTACCAGATATTTTGGGCTCTGTGCCTACACTAAGTGTCAACAGAAAAACTGGTGATAACACTCAATGTGAAATAACCAATTTACCAAAAAACTCTATTCCCGGTACAGCTTCTTATTATTGGTTTTTACCAGAAAAAAACTGTTTTGCCACAATAGCCAGAAAAAACAAAACATCGAATGTAAAAGGAATGAAGTTATATTTGCAGACTTTTTTGGCAACAAGGTCGCAACATTGTAGTTATGAAAAAAAAGATGATGGCAATGAAATAAAAGGGTATATTGAACCCAAAAAACAGAAGATATTAACCGATGTAACTCCATACTTTCAGGCATCTAGAGCAACAAGAAAGGGACAACTCGAATTTATTACTAGCAATAGAACAAAAATCAGAAAAATAATAAGAAAACAAAAAGTTACCAAAGAGTTAAAATCTCGACAAAATATTGGGAGAAAATTACTTATTGCCATGGGGCTCAAAAATCCAAAGGTTGAGAACAAGGAATTTAATACCAGCTATGAAGTTGCTTATACACCAACAGAGTTAGAATTGAAAGAACTAATTAGCGAATGGGAAGATTCTAATGCAACCGATTATGATGATACTGGTTTTGTATTAATCAGAGATAGTAAAACACACTGGCTTAGTGGTGAAATCTCTCGAATTAAAAAAGATTGGGAAGTAAAATACAAAGACGCTGAAATTCTTGAGCCACAGGAACTATTAAAGCTGTTAAACACATACAAAGATGAATTATTGGCCGTACTGAAATGAGACCGGTTTTTTGGATAATTTTAGGAACCTTTATTTTTTTACTAGGAGTATTCTCATTTTTTTTAGGTGGGAATATTTCTGTTATGAATATGTTTGTTTTCCTAGATTCACTCTTAGTTGTTTCTTCAATTATCTTTGGCATTGTAGGTGCTTGGCTGGCAATTATTTGGCAGAATGAAATGTCAATATCACATACAGGACAGAAAAAACAGGACATTGGTTATTTGAAAACGACTGTTTTTTTAACCTTTGTGGTTATCTTTTTTGTCTTGGCAACTAGATTTCTATATCCAATCTTGATAAATGTTCCACATTTAACAAATGACTGTATAAAAAAATGGTTAAAAAGGGGATTTGTCTTTTGTTCGGGTATTTCTGGTATTATTCTTTTATTGGCGATGACATATTCTTTATTGTCTTTTGATTTTTTTTCTTTTGAAAAAGAACATGAAAATCAAATTAAAGCAATGACTGATGAAATGAATCAAAAACAAATGTCTCAAGCAAAAAAGCATGAAGCAAATAAAACCCATGATTAAAACAATTCATAGTAGAGGAGGTCTGACACCATGCTTCCCTCTCTCCTTCCTAACCTCCTGCATAGAACGCTACGCTGAGTACAAAAAAACGGCCAGCCCAGCCGTCTACAGCCTATTCACCAAAACCGGCCTTTTGGATATGCTTGTCTCCGATTATGAAGATTTACACGGCATGTCGTTTGAATACCTTATGCAATTTTTTGATGAA
>JAIRWI010000050.1 GCA_031269095.1 Holosporales bacterium | reverse complement strand
CTTGGGAAAAACCTGGTATACTGAAGTCTCAAGAATATACTGGTCCAATTCATGATTTGCCACTTGATTATTGTCTTGAAATTAAGACTGAGGAGGCGCTACTTATTAGTGGAAGCGCAAAAATGATGCAACGGATAAGAGAGTTAGCAGAAAAAAAGGCTCAAAAAGAGGCTCAAAACAAGGGAAAAAATGATTAATCTAGATGCATCATAGTATTAACTAAATCTTAATTTTTACTATAAATCTTAATTTTTATATGATACAATGGGATGGTTAAATTATTTTTTTACTTGAGGATTTATAAAAGTTCTTACCATTTCAGTTGTATGTTTGTCTTTTGCTAATGTAATTTGTATTGGATCTGAGAAGATAGATACATCACCTAAAGAAGATTCATCCCCCCTTGCCCTAGGAAAATTTTTTTCTATAGATAAAAAGACAACAAACACAGAAGAAGTTGTTATAGATCCTGCCCTTAGTTCTGAAGATGATTTTTTTATAAATATAAAAAAGCTGGATAATCTTTTATACCATAAATCGGCGGAAAGAGAACTAGCCGAGCAATATAGAATGGTTGAAAATCTATTACATCTTCCATTTTCTCCAAAGATACGGGAAGAAACAAGAAAGATTCTTTCTAAGTTGGAGGGAATAAAACCATCCGAGCAATATAGAATGGTTGAAAATTCACTACATTTTTCATCTTTCGAAAAATCCCTAACTCCGCGAAAAAACTCCGAAGAAGCTTGGGAAGCTTTTCGACTCTCTCTGGATGCCCCAGATTATAAACCAATCCCTATGACTGAAAAAGTAGACTGAGATAGTAAATGTATTTTAATAGGTTATAACTATGAAGAAAATATTTACCATCTCAGTACTATTACTATTGTGTGAAAATGCTGTAAGTATGAGTAACAATATAGAGTGTAAGAAAGTGCATGATCCAAGAAATCTTGTAGATTTTTTACAACCTAGAAAGTTTTGGAATACACTTGCTTAATTCGATAACCAAGTAATTTTTGCAGTCATTTTCCAGAAAATCATTGAGGTTTTTTATGTTTTTCTTTCAATTATATTTTTGTAACAAATTTATAATTTCATCTTTGTCTGGTATATTGTTTGTTTGAGCAAATTCAAGTGTAGATTTAGAGCTTTTTGCACCACATTCTAGTAGAGCCTTAACAGATTCAACCCAGCCATACTCAATCGCAACAAGCAAAGGAGTTTTATGGTCTTTATTAATTTCGTTTACATCAATCCCAAAATAATTAACTAAAAACTTTATCATTTGTGGATTACGTAATTCTAAAAGTGTCAAATCAACTTTTCCTTTGTGATTCAAAACGAGCAAAACTAAACGTTTGCACTCAAGATTTGCCAATTTGAATTTTTGGGAAAAATTAACCCCAAGGCTTAACAAGTATTCTACGACGTCAACAAGCCGAAATTCAATATCATCAGGTTCAAAATATGCTAAACGTGCAGCTTCATCGCATATACTCTCAAGAGGCGTATACCCTTGTTTGTTGATTGCGTAAAGATCTGCTCCGTTTTTAACAAGTAGCTTGGCCGCAGCTAAATCACGGCAAATATGAAGAGGGGTATCGTCATTGTCATTTTTAGCATTAACATTTGCTCCAAGTTTAATGATCTTTTTCATAATCTTTAGATCTGTTTTTTTGAATTTGCAGTATGATTCTTTGTGAAGTAACGTATCTCCGAAAAAGTACTTTCTATTTGGATTAAAATCCGAAGATTCAATCGTACTTTCGATTTTTGTTAATTCAGGATCTGCTTCGCCAATTTGTTTTATCGAACAAGAACTCAAAAAAAATAAAAGAAACAAAATCATACTCTTCTTTATAAATAATTTACCCATAATGTATTGCCGTATTTTTGCGAATCTTCTATCATTATGTATTCGTTTGGCAGGCTTTTGGAAAGAATCTTAGGGGAAGTTAGTATATATCCCATAACACACTGAGAACTTGGATTTTTTATTAAACAGAAGTTACCGTTAATTTTCGAGAGTATTGGGCCTTTTTTAGTCGTTACAGTTAACATTGATATCGACAAATGTGCCTAAAACATCAGGATTTCTTGGGATAGGTTTTGAAAAATTATTTCTTCGTTAATTGGAGCAAGTATATTGATATCAACAAAAATATCTAAAACTCTTGTGATCCCAGGAAATATAGCTTTAAAAGATTACCCTGTTACTAACTACCGAGAACAAGTTAGCAATAATAGGTTAGTTTTTTAAGTCCTACCCCTTTAAAATAGCACAAAGTGTTTGTATTTCTCTAAGAGTTGCTGGAAAGAGAGTATTGAGTGCATCGGTCGTATCCGTGTGCTTAGAGTGGATTTTATCTGGAATAATGATAAAACGGTTAATGTAGATCCCTATGTTTTAATTTTATAAAATTGAAAGTGGTCAGGCAAATATGTAGGTTCTTTTAAAAACCAAATGGATTTATTTGATTTTTAAACCAGGTTATTTGTCTTTTAGCATATCTTCTAGAATTTCTACATGATTTTTCAATCATATCGTCTTTAGTTAAAACCCCATGGAGATAATCATAAATTTCTGTAGCCCCTATAGCTTGAAAGATTGGATACTCCTTGCAATTATTTGTTTTTTTTAGAAGATCTCTAACTTCATCTATTGCCCCATTATTTATCATCCATCTAAATCTATTATCAATATTTTTGTAGAGTGTTGACCGTTCAACATCTGTAATGTGAATATCATAAAATACGTCCTCTAAAAATTTTATCCTGCCTTTTTCAAAGAAGAATCTAATAGAAAAACCCGTCTCTAACAGGATTTCATACGCTCTGATCATCTGCCTATTTTGTTCTGGCTTTATGATTTTTTGCAACTCTTTGTCATTATCGTAAACTATATCACAAAGCCTTTTGTAATTTGTTTCCCCTAGTTTAATAGCCACATTTCTGGTTTTGTCAGATACGATTGGGATATTCGAAAAACCATTTATTAGTATGTTTATATACATCCCAGTTCCACCAACTATAATTGGGGTATACCCCTTTTGAAATGCGTCTTTAATGAGATTACTGGCAAGTTTGGCCCACCTGACAGCGTTTATTTTTTCTGTATATTTTAAAAAACCATATAAATAGTGAGGAATTTTCTCATATTCTGAAAACAACAAGGGATCTGTTTGTGCAGTTAAAATTGGTAAATCCCTGTATACTTGTAAACTATCAGCATTAATAATAACTCCTTTAAAACGTGTCGCTATATCAATGGCAAGGTCGGATTTTCCTGAGCATGTGGGGCCCGCTATTATCTTTATATTTCGTAAATTTGACTTCATAATATGGAATTATCAATCGGAACTTCCAGAATCATCGTTATCGCTATCATCATTTATGACAACCGACCTTGTTATTATATATGGGTCAATTGAGTTTTTTTTCATATCATCCGTGATATCTAATATCCCTACTCTGCCTAAAAACATGTCAGTTCCTGTCATAGAATACTTAATTTTACTACGCTTAGATTCACTGCATTTGTATAGGGATAACTCATTGGCACTGGAAAGAGGTATCTGGTCAACAGCCATCCCAATTCCTCCTCTAAAATTTGTTGGTCCGAGGACAGGAAGGACTACATATGGGCCAGATTTAACTCCCCATTTTTTTAATGTATCTCCGAAAGTCGTATTTTTAGTTGGGCCTAAACCAATAACCTTTGCAACATCACAAGTACCAAAAAACCCAAAAATTAAGTTAAAAGCAAATCTTCCCATAGTTTTCACTGCATTTTCAGCATCTGCCTGTAATGCAAAATTCACAAATCTAACTGGAGCAAAAAATGTGCTTACCGTATTCTCGATAACGTACTTGGTCCATCTCGGAGTAAATCTACGGTATGCGGAGGCAAGGGGTCTTATAAAAACTGTATCAAGAGTGTCATTAAAAGAGAAAATTGATCTGTTTATTGGTTCAAGAGGGTCATATACATTTTCTTCCTCAATATATTCATCCTCGTCATCATCAGTATTATTATCACTACTAGTTTCCTCCTTGTCTTCTCCTATATTTTTCGTCACATCTTTTTCAGCTATTCGTTGTCCAGCATCTGCATAAACAGCTCCATAATAACAACTGCAGTAAAACAAACAGAGAAGCAGAGTAATGACAGTATTTTTAAAAAATCTCATTTATATATTTTGCCACATCTAACATTCTGTTTGAAAACCCGAACTCATTATCGTACCAGCCCATAACTCTACAGAATTTCCCTTCTAAAATTTTTGTCCCATTGGAATCGAACACTGAACTATATTTTGAATGATTAAAATCTGTAGAAACCAGTGGTTCGTTGTTATACCCTAGAATTCCGTTTAATTCTCCATTTGCTGCGTTATTCATAATTTCGTTGATTTGTTCCACAGTAGTGCTTTTTTTAATAATACACTTAAAATCCACTAGAGAAACATTCGCTGTAGGAACTCTGATCGATGTTCCGTCTAGTTTTCCATTTAGATGTGGAAGTATTAAACCAACCGCCTTTGCCGCCCCAGTTGAACTTGGTATCATAGATAGACAAGCAGCTCTCGCACGTCTTAGATCGTTGTGGGTTGTATCAATTAACCTCTGATCTCCTGTATAAGCGTGAATTGTCGTCATATATCCAGTTTCTATACCAAATTCTCTATCTATAAGATAGGCAATAGGGGCTATACAGTTTGTCGTGCATGATGCATTTGATATAACTTTATCAGATTTACTAATGTTTTTATGATTTATTCCATAAACTACGGTGATATCTGCACCTTCTGATGGAGCAGAAACGATAACCACACTTGCTCCACTTCTAATATGTTTTTCAGCATCGATTTTTTTAGTAAACCTGCCGGAACATTCGAATACCACATCAATACCATGAGATTTCCAATCTATCTTTTCTGGATCAGGTTCATTTATCATAAAAACATTATGAGTACCAATTTTTATCCCTAAATCAGTTGTGGTTATATCAAAAGGTGCTCTGCCATGGATCGAATCGTATTTTAGTAGGTGAATATTTGTATCCTTACTTGAAATGTCATTAACACACACCATTTCGATGCTATTTTTGTATTCAGATATATTTTCAAAATATGCTCTAACAATCATACGGCCTATTCTACCAAAGCCATTAATTCCAATCCTTATCATAGAACCCAATTATTTTTACCTAATCTCAAAGTTAATAATATAGCTTTTAGGTTGCCCTGCATAGAATAACTGTGATAAAATCACCGTTAACTGTGTAAGACCTTGCCTATGCCGAATATGTGTGTAGGCTGACGACGAATTTGTAAATTGTTCGCCAACCATAAGGAGTGTTTTATGAATTTTTACGAAATAGTTTTTATTATTAAACATGATGCATCGGCTGCTCATGTCGAAAGTGTTACAAATAGTTACATTTCTATTATAACAAATGATGGGGGGGATATTTCAAAGACAGAATTTTGCGGGCTTCGATATCTCGCTTACCCTATCAAAAAAAGCAGGAGAGGGCATTATATACTATTGAACGCTATCTGTAAGCCAGAGACTGTAAAGGAGCTCGAGCGTAAATTTAAACTTGATGAAGATATCTTAAGAAGTCTCATTGTTAGAGTTGAAAAACTAGATAACAATGCCTCCGCTCTTATGAAAAGAACGTACAAGGACAATAGTCCTCAAACTACGCCACAATATGATGGAGAATAATAAAATGGAAAATAGCAATACAGAGAAAGTTATAGAAAATACTGTTCAAGAGACGCAGGAAAAAAAACTTGATTTACTAGAAATAGACTATAAAGATATTAGATCTCTTTCAAAGTATATTTCAGAACGTGGAAAGATTATTCCAAGTAGAGTGAGCAATATTCCTATTAAAAGGCAGAGAGAAATTGCAAAAGCTATAAAGAGGGCCCGTATTCTTGCTTTGATTCCTTTTGTTTCAGAGAAATAGTATTTTTTTTTATAAATGAGTGAGTTTCACGACAAATTAAAGAGTGTTCTTGATAGATTTGATTATATTCACTTCAGGCTTAATTCTATAGATATTGATTACAGGAGTAGTGAATATACTGATTTATCTAAGGAATTATCTGATATTTCTCCTGTTTGTTTTGAGATAAGAAAGTTGTTGAAATATAACGATGAAATTAAAAGTTCCCTTGGTATTGCAGCTATGACGGATAGTGATCCAGAACTAAGGGCTATGGCAGAAAATGAAATAGAAACTCTAAAAGTCTCCATTGAAAACTCTGAAAATAGATTAAAAATCCTATTACTTCCAAAAGATATTGATGATGAAAAAAATGCTATTCTTGAAATACGGGCAGGAACAGGGGGAGATGAAGCTGGATTATTTGCCGCAAACTTGCTCAAAATGTATGAAATGTACTCTAATATTAAAACCTGGAAATTTGAAATTTTAAATATGAGTGAAAACGGAATAGGCTCTCTCAAGGAAGCAGTTGTTAGTATTTCTGGAAAAGGGGTATTTGCGAGACTTAAATACGAGTCAGGAGTACATCGTGTCCAAAGAGTTCCCGAAACTGAAGCATCTGGAAGGATTCATACATCAGCCGCAACTGTGGCAGTGCTCCCCGAAGTAGAGGATATTGATATTAGCATAGATGAAAACGATTTGCTTATTGATACGTATAGGGCATCAGGAGCTGGGGGGCAGCATGTCAATAAAACGGATAGTGCTGTTAGAATAACTCATATTCCAACTGGTGTTGTTGTAGCTATGCAAGATGAACGTTCCCAACATAGAAATAGGGAAAAAGCCCTAAAAATATTGCGTTCGAAGATATATGAAAATCGAAAAATTAAAAAGGAAAACGAAAGAGCTAGTGAGAGAAAAATACAGGTTGGTAGTGGGGATAGATCAGAAAGAATAAGAACGTACAATTTTTCACAAGGAAGAGTTTCTGACCATAGGATTAACCTAACTCTTTATAAAATAGATAAAATAATGGATGGAACAGCTCTGGATGAAGTTATAGATAAATTAATAGAATTCGACCAAGCGGAAAAACTGAAGAATAGTGTATAAAAAAACACCCAAATTCCTTAATACATTTAAAAAGAATATAAAGACTTCTACAATTCCAAGAGAAATATAACTTAAAAGAATCTAATCTTCTAGAATAGACCTCTTTTGAAACAGAGTTGTGTGAGAGATCTAATGGATATAGGCTGAGGAAATTACCCGTTATTAATATATAGTTGCCTAACTCGATAACTAAGTAATTTTTGAAATCATTTTCCCCAGAATCATTGAGTTTTTTTGTGTCTATATAGTTGTGCTACTTGACTTGGGAATCAATAAAAATGTTAAACTCCATGCAATTCCTTGAGATATATTTCAAATTAACCTATTGCCACCTAGAACGAGTATATTTGTTCGGTTATCGAGTTAATAAAATATAGTATTATAGTTGTTTCAGTTAACATAGACATAGACCAAAATGTCTAAGACATCAGTAATTCTTGAAATGTGTTCTAAAAACAATTATCTCTTTTCTAACTAAAGCGAGCATAGTATTAACAAAAATACTCGACTCCATGCAATCTTAAGAAATATCGCTTTAAAATTCACATATCACTAACTATGACGAGTATACTGATGCGAATATACAAAATTTGTTACGTTTTTTCATTAAACCAGAAAAGTGTTCACAAAAAATTAACTAATTTTCGATAATATTGATTGGGGTAGTGTAGAAAAAAAAATATACAGGTAGGAATATCTTAAAATGGTATCGAAGATCAGAACTGTGGCTTTTCTGGGGCTTCGGCCAATTGAAATTATGGTGGAAGCACAATCATCTCCTGGTATGAGTTCTTTTAGCATAGTTGGTTTACCAGATAAGGCCGTCGGAGAGGCTAAAGAACGTATAAGAGCAGCATTTTTCCAACTTGGAATTGGTATGCCAGTTAAAAAAATTGTTATAAACATGGCTCCGGCAGATCTTCCTAAGGCTGGCTCACATTATGATCTTCCTATCGCTCTTGCTATTATGGGGGCAATAGAAGTTATAGATATCTCAGTCTTAGAAAATTTTATAGTTATAGGAGAATTAGGGCTTGATGGATCTCTACCATACATTTCTGGTACCCTTTGTGCATCAATGCTTGCTAATGAAAATAATTTTTCAATATTATGTCCAAAAACTTGTGAAAAAGAAGCAATATGGAGCGGAAATAATAGTATTATTGCAGCACCAAATCTGGGAAGTATACTAAATCATATAAGCGGCCGTACACAGATAGCTTCATCGGAATTTGAGAGCCATAACTTTTCAAAATCAAAAGAATTTGGAATTGATATGTCTGATGTTTATGGGCAAAACCTTGCTAAACGAGCTCTTGAAGTTGCAGTTAGTGGGGCTCACAATGTTCTTATGATTGGAGCGCCCGGTTCTGGGAAATCTATGTTGGCCGAAAGATTGCAAACTATATTGCCTAACCTTGAAGCAAGGGAAGCTTTGGAAACGACTTGCGTATATAGTATCTCAGGGAAAGTACCAGATGATGGGCTCATATATAGTCCTCCATACAGAGCTCCTCACAATTCTGCCTCCCTTATGTCTATTGTTGGAGGTGGAACAGATGCCAAACCTGGAGAAATTTCGTTAGCTCACAATGGTATACTGTTTTTAGATGAATTACCCGAATTTCAAAAGGCTACTATCGACTCTCTTAGACAACCGCTTGAAACGAATGATATAACAATATCTAGAGCAAAGGAGCATATAACATATCCTGCGAATATTCAATTGGTCGCAGCAATGAATCCATGTAAATGTGGGTATTTCGGAAATACTCATAAGCAATGTAGTAAGGCTCCAAAATGTGCTGTCGATTATAGAAACAGGATATCTGGCCCGATTCTTGATAGATTCGATATTATTGTGTATGTTAATGATATTAAGATATCTGAGTTTTTTAAAAATACAAAAGGAGAAACCTCTAAAATTATTAGAGAAAGGGTAAGAATTGTTAGAGATATTCAAAAATCTAGGGTAGAAGAAGAAGGGAAACAAGGAAGTTATCTAAATGCAAAAATGCATAGCAATAAACTAGAAAAAATTCTTTTTATGGATGAAGAAACAAAAATATTTTTCCAAACGGCGATTGAACGTCTTGATCTGTCTGCACGTGGATACCATAAAATATTACGTGTTGCACGAACGATAGCAGATATGGAAAGAAGTAAATCTGTAAAAAGGGAACATATTGCAGAAGCGATGCAATACCGATTACTTAAGATTATAGATTAGACTTTATAAATATTTTTTTTATTGAAAATATTCTGGTTTTATATTTTTTATAGTTGTTTTTTTTAACACTAGTATTAAGAAAAACACAAACCCCATATAACTCAAGGAATATAGATTTAAAAGTCACCTTCTTCCCTAACTAGAGTGAGTATATATGTATACTTACTCTAGCTTGCAAAGATACAAAAGCCAAGTATAACATTAAAAACTTTTAGGTATTAATATTGTGAATTACAGTTGTTTTACTTGACTTCAGTATTAGCAAAAATGCCAAAACCCGTGTAATTCTAGGGGGGATAGCTTAAAAAATTAACCTGTTACTAACTAGAATGAGTATATTCTAAATATTGTGAAAAAATTCCAACTTGTGTTTGGATATAAACAAAACAGCTATACTCATTCCTTAACATAAATATTATTCCCCACCTTTTCCCCCAAACATTAACTCTTTTTTAACCTCTTAATGATAGAATATAATTATAACATATTAAGGAGGAAACAAGTTTTATGAACAAGTACATATATAAAGGGTTTATCATATTAGGT
>JAIRWI010000047.1 GCA_031269095.1 Holosporales bacterium | reverse complement strand
ATATTTTTAGCTTAAAACAGCTGTTTTTAAAAAGTCAAAAAATAAAAATCCCCTTAAAATTTGGTATAATTATTTTTATATTTTGTTAGAGTTTAAAAATATAGAATTACTCACAACTTGTACATTACATGAGAAATTATAATAAGTTTTCTATTTGGAAATTGAAAAATCTTCTGCTACAATCAGCACTTCTTTGTATAGAACAAAACATAAAGGATTTTGGAAAGGGTTTGGGTCAAAACCTCATGAATCAAAAAAATACCATTAGTGTTGATCATCATAGTTCCACTTCTGGTATTAATACCATGCAATTTCGGCAAATATAGTTTAAAAAACCAACCTATTGTCAACTGATACGAATGTATAAAAAATCTACAGCACATTGTCGTAATTAAAAGGCTCTATACAAAAACAAAAAACACATAAAAACAAAAAGTACAAGTTTTTTTTCAAAAAAAACTAATATTTTATTAAAAATTAACACTTTTTTAACAAAATAAAATGTTGATTTTTATCACAAATTAAAAATCAGTTAATATTTAATTATAGGCATGCTTTGTGGATATAGGTGGGAGGCAAATTGTAATGCGTTTACTTGTCATAGAAGACGAAAATTTAATAGCAGAAGGCATAAAATTAGCATGCATAGCAGAAGGATTCGTGTGCCAAATCGCAGAAAATGGAAATGATGGTCTGGAAATGATACATTTTTATGACTATGACATAATCATTCTAGATTTACTGCTTCCTGATATGAGTGGGCATGAAATTTTAGCCAAAATAAGGATGTTTAAAAGAAATATTCCGGTTATAGTATTATCTGGATTAAATTCGACTGAAGAAAAAATTAAATGTTTTTCGAATGGAGCTGATGATTATCTAACCAAGCCATTTAGCAGAAACGAATTGCTAGCTAGGATATATGCAATAATGAGACGGGCAAGTGGGCACTATTCTTCGATACTCGAAATTGGAACTCTTGCTATTGATTTTAATAATAAAATTGTAACCATATATGGACAGGAAGTACAATTAACTAATAAGGAATATACTATTTTGGAATTACTTATGTTTAGAAGAGGCTCTATTATATCGAAAGAAACTTTTCTTAACCACATATATGGCGGAATGGATGAACCTGATTTAAAAATAGTGGATGTTTTTATATGTAAACTTAGAAAAAAAATGGCCAAAGTTTCCGGCGGTATTAACTTTATTAAAACAATTTGGGGACGCGGTTATTCAGTTAAAGAACAAGAAGAAATAGAGCAGGAACACCCTAGCTTTAAATTCAATAGACTGAAGGCCGGTTGAATTTAAGGGGAAGTAAGAATTTTTTTTATATCCACACCAGTTTATGGAAGCATTGTTCGGTGTGTTTGCTGGATTTATTAATATACTTACTCTAGTTAGCAAAGAGATAATTTTTCAAACTCTACTCCATAGAATTACTGATGCTTTAGGTACATTTGTCGATATCAATATTAACTGGAATAAGTATAGTTGATTAACCCGATAACCAAGTTAATATAAACACAAAAAAATCTAATAATTTTGGAGAAGATTATTTCAAAAATTACTCAGTTATCGAGTTAACCAAGTATACGTAATAAGTTATCGTTAATTCTCAAGCGCATTTGATTTTTTATAACTGTTCCAGTTAACATTGATATCGACAAATATACCTAAAACATCAGTAATTCTTGGGGGGATAGGTTTTGAAGGATTATCTCTTTGTTAGCTGGGGAAAGAGTATAACTACACCTTCTGGAATTACATAGCTGCTCCGGTTGATATTAGTATTAACAAAAATACCAAAACCCATATAATTTTAGGGGATATAGCTTTAAAAATTCCCCCTCGGTAACCAGAGCAGATATACATCATTTTGCAGGATTGTAGATTTTTTTACGTTATTACCAACCTGGTGTTTATAGCTCATTATAAAATACGAAAAATTGGTTGCGGGGGCTGGATTTGAACCAACGACCTTCAGGTTATGAGCCTGACGAGCTACCAAGCTGCTCTACCCCGCTACACACTCCAGGGCGACTATAACATGGGTAACTAAATATGGCAACGGTTTTATCTCTGAAAAATAAAATCTAAAATTTTTCCTATATACTCGACCCAGTTGGCAACAACTTAGTTTTTTAAACTACACCTCCTAAAGTTACGTATTTTTGGTATTTTCATTAACACCAATGCTAAGTGAAATAACTAAGTCCAAAATAGAAAGTAAAAAAATATTTTTTCTAAAATCTTGATATACCTTACGACGTCCGATAGAATTAAAATTAGGTAGTGGGGTGTGCCGCATTCTTATGAAAAGGTTAAGGTTCGGACATATCTTATTTTTGGAGAATTTGTGATTATGAATATTGAAAAAATGCTATGTTGCGCACTTGTGGTCGCGACGGTTATATGTTTTGGGATGAAAATTGTAAACGTGCTGGAAAATAAAGATCCAAATATATCTGTAATAGGTCAAGCTGTTAAAACTGTTACTTCTGACAGTGCCAGTTGGACAATTGATATAGTTAGTGAAGGTGATTCTTACGGTGAAGTACAAGAACAAAGAAAATTAGCGGTTAAAACGACGAAAGATTTTTTAAAAGAGTATGGTTTGGATGAATCTGAAATCGTTAGTGAAACACTTAATATGGAAAACATATTTAGATATGGGACAGAGAATGCAAAGGACAAAAAAAAATACAAATTCACAGATATTATCCTGGTAAATACGAACAAAATTGACTTGCTTAAGAAAATTTTACTAAATATAGATTCTCTTCTTGAAAAAAATATTTGTATAGAAAATGATCATCAGCATATTAGATACTTTTTTAAAGATATAGATAAATTGATAGCAGAGATGACTGAAACTGCTGTGATTGATGCAAGAAATAAGGCTGAAAACGCAGTAAAAGTTGAAAAACGTAACGTTGGAAGTTTAAAAAGTCTAATTGTAGAAAAGGCGCATATATGTTCAGAAAACTCTTCTAGATCAGGGAATTCCGATTCTCATTGGGAAGAAGAAAGAAGTGAGAAAAAAAGAATTGATTTAAATGTAAGCGCAGTGTTTAACGTGAAATAATCTGACCAAGTCCAAAGAGATATGAATAAAAAAAAAGAAATATAATGGGATTTGTATGTTAGGCTATATGAGAAAAGGAGAAAAAATCGTGTAAGGATTGTACGAACGTGGTTTTTTACTATCCGTAATTAGCAACGGGTAACTTTTTAAGTTCTATACCTCTTCACGATGAGAAGTTGGATTTTTCCATCACGCAAAAGTTATTGTTGATTCCCTTGGCGCATTTGACCTTTTATAATATCCCGGGTATCACAGAAAGAATCCAACTTCTCAGTATGTTTTGGTATATTCCAAATATTGCAGAAAAAATCCAACCTCCCATTATGTTTAAGTATAGTTTTGCACAAACAATAGATACTTAAAAGTGAGTAGTTGAAGTTTTAGATATAACTTACTTAAGTTAACAATTAAGTGGTTTTTGAAATAATTTTCTCCAGATTTATTGAGATTTTTGTATTTATATTAGCTTGGTTGTCGGATTAATCAGGTATAGAGGAAATCCCAAAAACAAGGAAATGTAGATTTGGTGAGATACTTCGTAGTAAAATAAATGTATGTGCTTTATATAGCCCAATTATTGCAATCGAATTATGGAAAGCTTATTAGCGATTAGAAATAGAATTGCAACGATTGATAGCCTCATAAAGGCAACAAATGCTATGAAGATAGTTTCAACGGCGAAACTTTCTAGACTAAATAATCTAAATAAATTTTCAATGGATTGCGCAAAAATCCTTTTTGAAATGCTTTCTTTTTTGCTTGGAGATCTCCTGTTTAGTCACTCCTTGGAAACCAACCATTACCTGTTTCCAAACCCTAACGGGAAACGACTGGTTCTAATTTTTTCTGCAGATCAGGGATTTTGCGGAAATTTTAATCATAGTATCATTGCTGAAGCTAAAAAAATTGTGTCCTTAGACAATAATGATATTATAAAAATTTTTGGAAAAAAGGCAGCTTCGATTTCGAAAAATAATTTGGTTCAGATTAAAAACAAATCCAGTATAGATGCCTTTTCGAGAGAGGTAGGTCAAATTATCCTTGAACATCTACAGAATCATGATATTTCAGAAATAGTTGTTATAAGTAGCCGATTTAAAAATATTCTTTCCCAGGAAGCCAAAAGCACTGTCATATTCCCATTTCCTATCAAAACTGGTTTTGTTCAATATATTGAAACAGATAATGATGACAAGCGTGAACTTCTGGAAGACCTGTTTAGAGCGTATATGAATAAGTTGTTTATCTCAATAATAACTGAACATTCTGTGTCAGAGTTTTCAGCCCGTGTTATATCTATGGATAATTCCGTAAAAAACGCTAAAGATATGAGTAAAGATTTGGGAATTATGTATAATAAAATGCATCAGGCGAAAATTACTAAGGAATTAATAGAAATTGTCGCCAGTATAGAATCTGCAGTTTAGAGTTATACTAATTTCAGTTACCGAACACACAATCCATTACTTCATCTAAACGTTGTTGTTTATATACTTTATGTTTTTTTTGTTATTCCTTGATATTTCTTTTGTATACTTCTTATATTTCTTCTTTTGAGCTCTTTGTATAATTTGGTCTTCTTTTTAGAGTAAACCCTATCTTTATTAAAGATCTACGTATTGTTTCAATACAACATCCAAATACTTCTGCTATCTCTCTTAGGTATTTATCTGGATTAGCCTCTACATACTCTCTAAGTTTAATATAATCTATCTTCCTTGGTTTTACTACAATTGGTTCAGGTTCCAAAGTTCCTTTTTCTCTGAGAAGTTTTTTCCACGAAAATATAGCTTTTGCAGAAATATTAAATATCTTAGCTGTTTCATGAATTGTATGTGTATTAGTGTACGCTAATACCTTCTTCCTAAAGTCTACTGAATAATTTATAATATTAATCCTTAAAAGTTTTTAATATTATACTTGGTTTTGTGTGTCTTTGCAAGCTAGGGTGAATATACGTACTGATTTAAATCAATGAGAAATTGATCTGTTTTATATAGAGGTTCTGCAATGCTTTTTACTTTGTCATAAGAACAATGAAACATCCTCTGATTAGCCACTAACATTTTCATCATAGTATTGCCTACAACGTTACTACATATTTCATCCAGGTATGTATCAAATACAGGTTCGTGTTTGAACCCATATATTAGAGGTGATCCGGGCAGATGTTATTTATTACTCCAATTCTTACTTCTACTTATTATTGGTTCCAATGCAGCCGTACGAAGATCACTTATTCTTTCTCCGCATCGATTCAAGAAATCATGTAAGGATAACGCTTCCTTTAATAACTCAGAATCTTCATTAATTTCAAAACTATAAAAAACAGGGGAAAAACTTACTCCTAATTTACTGTTTATTTTTATAAATTTTTCAAACTTTAGTCCGACAATATACTCTATCTCATCCTCAGATGAACAAAGGCTTCCATATCCCCCATATGTTTCTATCATATCAATTACAGTTTTTTTAAAATCTTCGCCGTCTTGAATCGATTCAAATGCATACTGTTGATTTTCCATAGATCCTAGACTAAAAATTATACTAGATAACAAGACTGAAACAGTTTGTATTTTCCTCATAAAATTACTCGACAAAAGTACATACTTGTTTCAGTCTAGCCAATAATTATTAAGATTTAGTTAATATATTGTACTTATTCTTTAATTTTGTCAGTTGGATCTTGTTTATCTCCATGTTGTTGGCTTTTGATTTTTTCCGTCTCTAGACATTGCTTGATAAATTCAGCAGCTTCCTCTCCCTCAGGAGATAGTGTCGTCATTAAACAACTATAAACAAATAGAGATGAATCATTTATAAAAGGTGTACTTATCTTTTCAGATCCAATACAAATTACATTAG
Source organism: Holosporales bacterium (assembly GCA_031269095.1). Taxonomy (GTDB): domain Bacteria; phylum Pseudomonadota; class Alphaproteobacteria; order RUG11792; family RUG11792; genus JAIRWI01. The sequence continues at coordinate 1,193 of JAIRWI010000047.1, read as the reverse complement.
CAAAAGACAAACATACAACTGAAATGGTAAGAATTTTCATAAATCCTCAAGTAAAAAATAATTCTACCATTTCAGTGTATCAACAAAATATTAAGATTTAGTTAATATGTATGGTGATGTATCAACTAAAATTTTATCTGTATCAAGCATAAAATTCGGTTTTGTACCATATGTTTTATATATTTTAATAAATATATCAAATGATTTATGCCCTTTTATGATTGTTTCGAGAACGGTTAATGACTCAATATTACAAATATTTGTTGTTAGTTGATAAAAACTCCAATCACAATGAAATACTCTCTGAACAATTGGTTTCCCAATTTTCAAGCTATTACACATATCAAACATATTACAGCATATTGGATCATGAATTAATGAGGTTCCATTATAAAAAACTCCAGATATAGTTCGAAATTCTTCGTCATTGCTCCAAAATCTTTTTTCCATTCTTTTTTCATATATTTTTACTAAAGAAATCTCTTCTGTAGCTTTATATTCATTATTTATGGAATAGAAAATAGATATTTTGGTCAATAAAGTTCACTTCCACAGAGTGTAGCCGCATAATCCAGAAATTTATAAATGTTACTAGAACCGAGGTCATTAACGTCTATTCCGATTGAATCTAAGAATTCATTCAATGTAAGAATTGCTAATCCATTGTCATTTATATATTTTTCTACATATGGATATATTCTGTTAACGATTATTGAGGCTAAGTCAGCTTCTGCATCTGCAGAGCTTTCATATCGCGCACCTTGGTCTAAAAGTGATCTTTTTACTTCTGGGACAACAACTTGAAATATTTTCTTTATTGCTTCCGTATCGTTCCAAAACTTTCTAGGCACATAATTTTCAGCGCTTATAACATTTCCACAAAATAATAAGACTGAGATAGCAGCACTGATGATAAACTTCTTCATAGTTATAACATATTAAAATACATCTACTACCTCAGTCTAGCCAATAATTATTAAGATTTAGTTAATAAGATTAATCATTTTTTCCCTTGTTTTGAGCCTCTTTTTGAGCCTTTTTTTCTGCTAACTCTCTTATCCGTTGCATCATTTCTGCGCTTCCACTAATAAGTAGCGCCTCCTCAGTCTTAATTTCAAGACAATAATCAAGTGGCAAATCATGAATTGGACCAGTATATTCTTGAGACTTCAGTATACCAGGTTTTTCCCAAG
>JAIRWI010000046.1 GCA_031269095.1 Holosporales bacterium | reverse complement strand
CATCTTCTTGACTTCCACAATAAGGAGCAGGAGTAGGACCAGAAGCATTAGTATAGTTATTAACTCCAAATAAACCTAATATGATAAACCCTTTATATATGTACTTGTTCATAAAACTTATTTCCTTCTTGATATGTTATAATTATATTCTACTACTAAAAGGTTAAAAAAGAGTTAATGTTTGGGGGAAAGGGGGGGATATTATTTATGTTAAGGAATGAGTATGGTTCTTCACACTTTTTCATATAACTATATATCAATCTTAGGAAAATGACCGTTGTCGATATAGAAAAGCTTTAGCAGTAATCCTATTAAAATCATAGAATATGAAATCTGTTTTTCTTAGTTTTCGAGCTATGGTTGTTTTTTTTATGTACATGATATAATATCTAGAGCATGTTTGTAGATTGCAAGTGTAAGGGATATGGCAAGAGTAACTGTAGAGGATTGTTTAGAAAAAGTTCCGAATAAATTTGAGCTCGTTTTGCTTGCTTCTAAAAGAGCAAGAGATATAGAAAAAGGCGTTATGCCCTCTGTTCAAAAAGATAACGATAAGTCGACTATTATTGCTCTCCGCGAAATAGCAGGAGAAACGATATCATTAGATGGGCTTCGTGACTTAACTAAAAGAAGTACAATTGAGCAAGATAAGTTAGAGATTTCTGGTTTGGATTTATCAGAAGAAGTTGAGGAGGAAATTTTTTCTGCTGAAGAAGAAGATGAGTCTATTGTGGATGACGATGTGGAAGATGATTATTTAGAAGGGGATGACGATGATGGAGACGCTTAACGAAGTATTTTTTTTAACATATTCCAAGGAATACTGATGTTTTAGATACATTTGTCAATATTAATATTAACAGGTACATCTATAGTAACTTAGTTATCGAATTAATCGACTATAGTTAAAACGAGTACTTCATCTTCGGTCACTGCTATGGTATGTTCAAACTGAGCCGAAAGGGAGCCATCAACTGTAACGGCCGTCCACCCATCTCTAAGAATCTTAATTTTATGTGATCCAGCATTTACCATAGGCTCTATGGTAAAGAACATTCCTGGAAGTATTTGTGTTGTAGTGGCATATGGAGATTCATCTCCATAGTGTAAAATTTGCGGGTCTTCGTGGAGTTCTCTTCCTATTCCGTGACCACAAAAATCTCGTACCACTGAAAAACCGTTGGATTCAACATAGTGTTGTATAGCACGTCCAATGTCTTCGAAACATCCATACGGTTTAACAGCTTTAATTCCAACTTCCAATGCTTTTTTAGTTATCTCTACCAAATTTTCAGCAAGTTTCGAAGTTTTCCCTACAATATATGTTCTGCTAGTATCTCCAAACCATCCATCAAGATTTACTGTTACATCTATGTTTAATATATCTCCATTTCTAAGTTTATATTTCCCTGGTATTCCGTGACACACAACATCATTAACTGAAGTACATATAGATTTCGGATATCCTTTGTAATTAAGCGTCGCAGGAATTGCCCTATGTTTGGTTATAAAATCATGGCACAAAGAATTTAATTCCTCAGTCGTTACTCCTACTTCCACATATGATTCGATATATTTAAGAACATTTCGAGCCAATTCACATGAACTTTTCATAGGAGCTAAATCTTCTTTCTTATATATGTTTATCACTATTTTTAACAGATAATTTTTAGTCAAAGAGTATTATATACCCGATAGAATTTGGAATTCTATCACAATTTCGAGATACTCTTGCACTGGTTAACAACAGGTTAGCTTTTTAAGCTATATTTCTTGAAATCATTGAGTTTTTTTACATTTTTATACACTAAGAGAACTAAGCAGCCTAATATCACATAAACAATGTTCCAAATCAGAAAAATATACCTAATAAATATTGAGAATATTGTTTCCCTTATAATTTTTTACTTTTTCTGATTTCTTTATAAATTTTAACTTTTCCGTTTTTATCTTTGCGAAAAATGCATCCCCCTATGTTAAAAGCTTTAAATCCATCCTCGTTTGATAATTCTTTTGAAAATCTTTCTAGAAGAGCATACGAAACTATTCCTGTATATCCATTGCTAAATATGATCTTCCTTAGCACTCTATACTGAATTTCGCAATGTAATTTCTTAAAAACACTAAGGTTTAAATAGTTTTCATCAAAAGCGTTCGTGTACTCAGTTTCTGCTGTTTTTTCTAAGAAATTCTCCGCTTTCTGTAGTTTTCTAATTGATTCAGAGATATTTTCCAGATTTAGTTTATATTTTCTAGAAAAATTATCATATGCCTTTCTCCACTTTACCCGCTCATATTTTTCATCATCATTCATTGGATCATGAACATAGTTTTTAATACCGAATTTTTTATGGAGGGTTTCTTTTATGTCTATTTTTGAAAAATTTAATAATGGACGAATAATTTCAATATCCTCATATTTTGACTTTTCTTTTATACAGGAAAGTCCGGTTAACCCAGATCCGTGCGATAATCTCATAAAAAATGTTTCCCATTGATCTAAAGCATGGTGAGCCGTTAGAAGCATCCCGACATTAATAGATCGGCAAAAATCTGTTAACAATTTGTATCGAGCTTCCCGAGCCCTTTTTTCTAGATTTCCTATAATTTTTTCATGATTCCATACTAAAACTTCGCTTTTTATGCCTTTTTTTTGAAAAACATCAATAATGGGGATAATTTCTAAAGACGATTCATCACGGAGTTTATGGTCAACGAATACGGCAACCATCTCTAGATCATTTTTCGAAGAAAACTCATGAGCTAACAAACATAGACACAGGCTATCTGCTCCCCCGGAAACTGCTACAACAAAATTTCGCTTTGGTATATCGATTTTTTCTATAATCATACTGTCATAATATACTCTCAGGCGTCTAGAATTCCTTCAAAATTTTACCATTACAGGTTAAGAGTGTGCCCTTTATGATCTCATCGTTGTCACAGCGATTGTCTATGAGCGAAAAATCAGCAATTTCTCTTTGTTTTTCAAATAATAATGTTAGAAATGCATAAATATTTTTAGCAAACAGGCGGCTCGCATCATGCGCTACCCCACTCAATATGTTTTGAAAGGAGATAATTTTTACGTTGTTATCACCGATAGTAACGGTATTTCCGTGTTCAGTTAATTCGCAGTTTCCTCCCGTTTCAGAAGCGAGATCAATGATAAATGAGTCTTTTTTCATGATACTTACCATTTCTTTTTTTATTATAGTTGGAGCTTTTTTAAAAGGAATTTGAGCAGATGTTATAACGACATCTTGCTGTGGAAGAACAGAAAATAGCTTTTCCTCCTGCATATTATTGTATTTTTGCGAAGTTTCTTTAGCATATACACTATCTATAACCTCATCATTTTCGATCTCTATAAATTTTGCTCCAAGACTTTCAACTTGTTCTTTTGAAGACTTTCTAACGTCAAATGCTGAAACAATAGCTCCTAAACGTTTAGCAGTTGCGATTGCCTGAAGCCCTGCAACCCCTGCCCCAATTACTAGAAATTTTGCAGCGGGTATAGTCCCTGCAGTTGTTATCATCATAGGAATTGAGCGATTCATAACATGTGCAGCTTCTATAACGGATCGATAACCAGCAAGACTGCTCTGTGAACTTATAACATCCATGTACTGTGCTCTTGTAGTTCTGGGGATCATATCTAATGCAAAAGAGGTTATATTCTTTTCCTTAAAGAGATTTAGATTCTCCTTACAAATATGCGGTTTCTGAAGAGAAATTGAAATTGATTTTGCTTTCATATATTTGATAATCCTTATGGGAAGCGGATTTATTGATACAACTATTTCAAAATCATTATCAGTACGCAGCTTGTCTCCAAACTCCACAGTATGTCCCTCAAAGGTCAATTTAGAGGCAATATCTTCCGTAATAGCAATTCTCGCTTCGTTTTCTTCGCGTAGTACAAAAATTTTCATAATACTCAGCTCCTCAAAAAATCCTCTAAAGGATTAACAAATAGAATGATAACGATCTTAAAACACAGTTGTATCTTTTGTCCACGCCTTATTGTAAAATTATTAAAAAATTAAAAACCACTTAGTATCAGGAGCTATAGGAAAAGTGTTAAATGAGAGTATCAGAGGAAATACTGTACATATTCTAAGTGAAGAACATGTATTTTCCGTATCTGAATTGTCTATTTCTATAAAATCAATGATAGAGGAAAGTTTTGGGCTTTTGAGTGTACAGGGGGAAATATCTGGGCTTAAAATTCATACATCTGGTCACACTTATTTGTCTCTAAAGGACAAAGATTCAGTTATAAATGCTATTTGTTGGAGAGGAACAAAACTCGCCTTCCCTTTAGAAGAAGGAATGGAAATTGTCGCGAGAGGAAGGGTAACCACATACCAGGCTAGATCCTCATATCAATTCATAATTGAGGGGGCAAATATAGCTGGAGAAGGGGCCTTGCTCAAACTTCTTAACGAAAGACGTAAAAAATTTGAACAAATGGGATATTTTGATAAGAAAAATCCTGTACCTAAATATCCAGAAACTATAGGAATAGTTACTTCAAAAACGGGAGCTGTCCTACAGGATATGCTCCATAGACTCAAGGATAGATACCAATTTTGTACGGTCGTAATTTGGCCGGTTAATGTTCAAGGAGCAGGAGCAGCAGACCAAATTGCGAGTGCAGTTCGAGGTTTTAATTTTATGACAGAAAAAAACCCGGATGTTCTCATAGTAGCAAGAGGAGGTGGAAGTATAGAGGATCTCTTTCCATTTAACGAAGAAGTTGTCGTTAAGGCTGTTTATGACAGCAAAATCCCTGTGATTTCTGCAATTGGGCATGAGACGGATATAACCCTCATAGATTATGCTGCTGATCTCAGAGCTCCGACTCCAACAGCAGCCATAGAGTTTGCAACCCCAGTTTTGTTTGAGGTAAAAAATCAAATTATTGAAAACGTGGAGCGTTCAAAGAACGCAATGCGAAGAATTCTTCGAGAACATATAACAATAGTATCTGCTTTTTCAAAAGCTATGCTCATTTCTAAGCTCTCGATTATTGCCGTTTCACAAAAATTTGATGATATTACAGATAAATTTTTAAAAATTATGCGTACATATATAGAAAGGGAAGTCTTAAAACTTCAACAACAAAAGATGATGAATCTTACCAGTTATATAGATTATAAAAGACATATATATACATCAAAACTTACAGTTTTCGATAACATCATGAAGAAATATTTTGCCGGACAATGGGAGATTATTAGAATTTTTGCAAGTAGACTAGAACAAAGTTCATACAGAAAAATCTTAGAGAAAGGATTTTGTTTCGTGCTTGATAAAAATAATAACGCAATTAAAACCAAACTAGAGTTCGAAAAAACAAATAAAAATAATCTACTCTTACAGTTTTATGACGGAACCGTAGATTTGTAAAATTCAATATGGGTTGTGTTACGTACCATTAGAATTGATGCTTACAAACACAAAAACCTTCTCATTATAGCAAATTTGTTGCGGTAAGCGCTGTAATCAAGATAGTATGTTTTGAATGATATTTTAAAAAATTATGATAAAGGTTATGGCTCTAAGCAAGGATATAAAAATTTCCCATATTTCAGTATTGTTCACTCTTGGAATATTATTTTGGTTTTTGTTTCCGGTTCCAAAGGAACTCTCAATTCAGGCATATCATTTGCTTATAATTTTTGTTCTAACAATGGTCGGAATAATGTTTGAGGTTATTCCCATGTGTGGGACGCTTTTTGTTTCGCTACTTATCTCAAGTCTAACTGGGACAATCGACTTAAAGACTAATGGATTTAGCGGTTTTATGAATATGGTTCCATGGCTTATATTTTTTATCTTAGCTCTTTCAAAGTCCATAACTCAAAGTACAATCGGTCTCAGAGTAGCCTATTTTTTCATGAAGCTATTTGGGAAAAATATAATTGGATTAGCATATAGCATATCTGTAACGGAACTGACCCTTGCCACTATCCTACCAAGCAACACGGCAAGGGCTGCTAGTGTGGGGTTTCCAATTGTGACTTCTCTTTCAAAGTACATAGGCACCACATTTAAAGAAGCTTCTAGAGGGATAGGCTCTTTTTTAACTCTTGTGTATACAAGTTCGAATGCCTTGTGTAGCGGAATGTTTTTAACGGCAATGATTTCAAATGCAATAATTGTGGATGTAGCTGATAGAAATGGAGTACACCTAAGCTGGCTAACATGGGTAAGATATATAGCTATTCCTGCAGGGATTATCCTATTAGTTATGCCAATCATCCTATATGTTTTACTAAAACCCCAAAATGTCGATATGAACAAAATTAGACAAGATGCTTCCAAAAAAACCCAAGAACTTGGACCATTTTCAAAGGAGGAAAAAATTATTCTCTATGCTTTTTTGGGCATGCTTTTTATGTGGATTTTCGCAGATTTAACGCATATCAGTATTATGACCACAATACTGCTTGGGATCTCGGTATTTTTGTTTCTTGGAATATTCACGGTAAAAGATATTTTGAGCGATTATTCAACCCTTAATTCAGTGATAACCATCGGGATTCTTATATCATATGCAAATTGCTTGGGAAAGTATGGGGCAATAGATTGGCTGAATAATAATGTACAAAACTTCGTTTCTATATACCCAGAAAACATGAGGCTATACGCTTTATCAATTATATACTTTTTTACACACTATTTTTTTTCTGGAGAAGGCTCAAAAATAGTCGCATTAAATCTCCCATTTGTTCTAACTGGGGTTGCTCTTGGAATCGATAAGCTGGATTTAATAATAACACTCGCTGCGTTCAGTTCATTTTCGACAATGCTAACCCATTATGCAAATCCAGCAGTTATTATGATGTTTAGCAATGGATATGTAACTGCTAAAAAATGGATGGGAATCGGATTAATTATATCAATCATAACAATGACCATGTGGTTTATACTACGCAACATAACCTTATAAAACAAATTCTAAATGATTTTTTAAATAAAAAAATAGAGATTTCCGCACAGTTTTAGCCTTGATGAAATCTCCATATCTTAGAGAGATATGCAAAATGTATCCAATATGGAATCAATCGGGATCCAATCTTCCAAGAATTATTAAAGAAACCGACGAAACTGAGTTAGTCAGTGATGTCCTGAACTCTTGCCATCTTTTCATCTTCGTCGTAATAAAATTCATGAAGGTTTAGGTAGAAATCTCTCTTTTCTGTTTGCGCATCAGATGTTGTCAAATCATGAAAATTTCTCATTCTTTCTTCATATTCACAGTGTGTGCCTCTTACTCGATAATCCCATATTATTTTTTTTCCTGCAGGAATAAGAGGTATTTTTGTATCGGCTTCGCTTAATTTGTTTAAATACAATGTTTTGCCTATGATTTTAATTCCATGTATGGCATCGAGTTCAAGTGGATTTGTTAACCCTTTCATACCATATAAAGCTGGAGTACTTTCCTTTCCTAGTAGCATTCTCCCAAAAGACATTATTCTATCCATTCTGCTAGGGTTATCTAATACACCTTTATTGTAGAGGGATTCCGCTTCTTTGGTCATTTCTTTATCATCCAAGAACAAATATTTTATTAAAGGATGATTGGAAACGCTATAACAAACAGGGAGGAAAAGTACATTTTTTGCTAAAAGTAATATTGCTTTTAAGTTTTCTACAAAACTTGTAGGCAATGGAACTCTTTCTGAGATTCCTTTGAAAAATTTGTTATCAGTCATTGCTTGTATAAAATGGACTAGCTCATGTCGCATACACTCTTGAGGAGTCAAAGTAAGAAGATATCCTGACATAGAATGAACGTTTATAGGATACGGTTCATCTATATTATTATTAGGAATATTCAAAGCCAAAATTTCTTCTAGAGGAGTTTTAAAATACCACACAAAGAAAGGTAGTTGTTTCCCTGTTACAATATAAAACTTAAGGGTTGGATTTATATTTTTTCTAAGCATTAGCAGAGAGGCAAAAGAGGTTAAAATAGGTGCTGAAATCTGTATATCTGTAGAAATAATATCAGTAAGTATGCTGCTACGTCCTTCGGGAATACCAGGTATATCAGTTATTTGACAGGTAGATCTAAACGGAAATTTAAGTAAGTATGTAAACATCTTGTCATATGAACGAAAAAACGAAGGTTTATAGATAAAACGATGATCTGTATCAACGTCCAAATGTATCGCTTGATCATTTATCCAGCCTAATGTTTTTTCTGGTGTTGAGATAGCTTCCTCCCAACCAACTGGAAGATGTTGAGAACAACATCTAACTATTGAATCCTTATCCATAACACGTACTTGCTGTATATCACATTTTTCAAGTCGTTCTCTGATTGTTTTAGGAAATTGTTCGACTTTTATCGGAGGATAACAAAAGTCTTCTGGTTTTATCTCTGCGACAGGTTTTTTCTCTGCGATAGTTTTAGAGGAAAGTAAGGGAGTTATTTCTATGGAACTTGAATAACTTGCACTACAACAACCAACAACTGTGGTAAAAATACATAAAACTAGATGTAACAACAAAATCGTTTCCTTTTTTTTCAATTTTTATTTATTGTAATATTATAATCAATTAGTGGTCAAAAAGTAAAGTTATAAAATAATCTGCATTATATATTTAGTCTGTTTTATAGTTTAGTAACCATCCCAGTTAATAAAAATATGAAAAATTCAAAGATGATATACTGAGAGGATGATATGGTACTCACAATTTTAGCTAGGAGCAGGGCTATATTTTTTGTGATTTTTTCTAGGACGCTGATATAATTAGCGGATAATATTATTTGCCTTTAAATCATATAGAAAATGTTCACCACGTCTGAAATAAGAAGAGCATATTTGGATTTTTTTGTAAAACAGTACGGACATACAGAGGTTGCTGCCAGTTCTCTTGTCCCAGATAATGATCCCACGTTGATGTTTACTAATTCTGGAATGGTTCAGTTTAAAGACGTTTTTACTGGAAACAGAACATTACCATATACAAAAGCAACAACTTCCCAGAAGAGCCTCCGAGCCGGTGGTAAACATAACGATCTTGATAATGTGGGGTATACGACGAGGCATCATACCTTTTTTGAAATGCTCGGAAACTTTTCATTTGGTGATTATTTTAAGGAAGAGGCTATAGCATTTGCATGGGAATTTATAACAAAAATTGTTGGTCTTCCTAAAGAGAAACTTTCCGTCACCGTACATAGTAGCGACAATGAGGCTGCTGTGTTTTGGAAAAAAATAGCCGGATTTTCAGATGACAAAATTATTTCTATCGATACGAATGATAACTTTTGGATGATGGGAGATACGGGCCCCTGTGGTCCATGTACTGAAATATTTTATGACCATGGAGAAGGAATCGCTGGAGGGCCTCCAGGGTCTCCTGAGGCTGAAGGCGATAGATTTGTAGAAATATGGAATATAGTCTTTACGCAATTTGATTCTCTCCCCGATGGATCACGGATTAACATTAAGAAACCATGTATCGATACGGGAATGGGACTTGAACGCCTAACCGCTATCCTTCAAGGGGTTCACGATAATTATGATATCGATTTGTTTCAAAGCATTATCAGTGATATTAAAAAAATTACAAATCAAGATAATCCACGATATAGGTACCATTATAATGTAATTGCCGATCACATAAGGGCAGTTTGTTTTATGATAGCTGATGGGATAAGCCCGTCTTCTGATGGAAGAGGATACGTTCTTCGTCGTATCATAAGGAGAGCTCTTCGTCACGGTTATAATATGGGAGTAAAGGAACCATTTCTCTATAAATTAACAAGCTCTGTTAAAAACGCGATGGGGGAACACTATAATGAGCTTATTCGTTACGAAAAATCGATTACTGAGCTTCTTAAAACAGAAGAAGAAATGTTTATGAAAACAATAGAGAATGGTATGGATATTTTAAATGAAGAACTTACAAATCTTGGCTCTGGGGAAAATTTTCCTGTAGAAATTGCCTATAAACTCTACAATACCTATGGATTCCCATTTGATTTAACTCAGGATGTCCTTAAAAATGAAGGAAAAACAGTTGACGAATCTAAATTTAATAAAATTTCCGAGATTGAAAAAGAAAAATCACGAAATGCGTGGACTGGAACTGGTGACTCTTTTACGGACAAAATCTGGTTTGATATAAAAGATGAGACGGAATTTCTTAGGGGGGGGAATGATTGCTACGACGCTAACATTACAACTATTGTAAAAAATGGGGAAATTGTTCTCTCAGCTAAAGCTGGAGACAGTGTTTATATAGTAACGAACAAAACTCCATTTTATGCAGAATCTGGAGGACAGGCGGGGGATACAGGAATTATTACTCAAGATACTGGAATAGCCGATATTATCGATACAAAAAAAATAGCATCTCTTCACGTTCATATTTGCACAGTTCTTAGCGGCACAATCTTTGTCGAAAAACAAACAAAATTAGAATTGCACAGCATCAAGAGAATGAATTGTTCTAGAAATCATACCTGTACACATATGTTGCAGAAGGCATTACAAACTGTTCTAGGCAGCCATGTAGCGCAAAAGGGTTCGCAAGTTACTTGTGAAAAAATACGTTTTGATTTTATACATAATAAAATTATAGAAAAACACGAATTAGATCTGGTCGAAGAAATCGTGAATACTCATATAGATATGGCTCTTCCTGTTATTACAGAAATTATGCCTCTCGAAAAAGCTATGGATTCTGGAGCAATGAGTTTTTTTGGAGAAAAATATCCTAAAAATGTCAGGGTTGTAACAATTGGAGACAATTGGTCTAAAGAGCTCTGTGGTGGAGAACATGTTTCAAATACCATACAAATAAAAATGTTTAAGGTGATTGGAGTTTCTTCTATAGGTTCTGGGATAAGAAGAATAGAGGCGGTTACAGGAAGTGGTATCGTTAAATATTTCGAGGAAATAGAAGAAAAACTTAGAGAAAAGATGGAAAACCAGATAGAAACTATAAAAGTTTTGCAAAAAAAGAAGATATCTGACACTGAAGTTAATTATAGCATTGAAAATCTTCAAAACGGTTCGTTGTTTATGACGGCTAATTTTATCGATAAAAATCATAAGAGTATAATGCACCTTATTGATATTGAAAAAACTTCATCTAAACAGCCAAAATTTTTGGTTATTTCGAATAAAAACAGCAAAAATGATAAATTTTCAATGGTAATATACACGAATATAGGCGATATAGACCTTGTTTCTATAGCAAATGAAGCAGCTCAGAAGTCTGGTATTGGTATAAAGTGTGGAGGTAGAAAGGATCTGGCACAGTGTGGAGGAATTGAGGGAACTAAGCTAGATAGTTTTATCGCGAATTTTAAGGAATTAGGGCAGTTACATCTTTAAAAACTAATTCAAAAACTATCTTTAGGTATGTTTTTCCCCAAAAAATAGGAACTAGGAAGAGTGTGACATCCCAGTGTTTTTTTAGGAAGAAAGGACGTTGTCGCTTACACTTCTAATCACTTTCTGAATTTATAGCGTTTTTTTGCACTCGTGTCACTAAGCTGCTGAGTAAATTTTATAGTTATTCCCCCATCAGAATCATTAAGTTTTATATATTGTCTCTCCAGTTAGCAAACGGATGAATTTTTAAAGCTATACCCCTTAGAATTACTTAGGGTTTGGCTTTTTTGTTGATGCTATACTTTATTAACTCGATAACTAAGCTGATATAAACACAAAAAAATTCGATGATTTCAGGGGAAATGATTCCAAAAATTACTTAGTTATCGAATTAACCAAGTATAATGTCAACTGAAACAACTATACATTGCACTTATTGATCAAAAATTGAATAAGAGGTAAAAGCTATAACAATGTGTTGCAGCATCGTGTATTGTATGTTAGCATTTCCAGAGTAAAATTTTGTTGTGTTATGGGTGTTATGGCTTGCCATAAGTCGTCAAAAAAAAGTATAAGAAAAACAGTACGACAGAGTTCTGTTAACATTAACCGTCTCAGCCGTATTCGTACGTTTATTAAAAAAGTTGAACTCGCAATTACTGCGAACTTTGACAAGGCCAAAATTGTTGAGGCTTTTTCACATGCGCAAAAAGAGATAATGAAAGGGGCTACGCATGATATTCTCCATAAGAATACTGCATCTAGAAAAATTAGCAGATTGTCAAAGAGAGTGAAAACAGCAATTGGAGAATCTAAATAAAAAATGCACTGATATTGCCATAGTGGGAGCGGGTGTCGCTGGATTATACGCAGCATATTGTTCTCTAATTTCTGGGTTAAGTTGCATTATATTTGATATGCTACCTTATTTTGGAGGGCAATGTGTTTCGTTTTATCCTAACAAAGAGGTATACGGTGTCCCTGGAATGCAAAATATTACTGCTTCTTCATTAGTAAAAAGATTATCGAAGCAAGTATTTGGCCTAGATAAAAAGCCGGTTGTTTTTACCGAGAAAGTTTGCGATATTGTCAAAGAAAAGGAGTTTTTTTTAATAAATTCAGGAAAATACACAGCAAAAAAAGTAATTTTAGCCACAGGGATTGGAAATATGCAGCCATCGATACCACGTAATATCATTGGAGCTGAAAGAAGTGATGGATTTGCACAGTACTATTGTATGAAAACGGATTTATATAAAGATAAATTCGTAATTGTTGCTGGAGGAGGAGATTCTGCAGCAGATTTTGCTCTAGATATAAGTAGAATCGCCAAAAAAGTTCTCCTAATTCATAGGAAAGATAAATTGTTATGTGAATTCAATAAGTTGCAGATGATTCGGGGAACAAGTAATATAGAAATCAAATTATCCGAAAATATTTTAAATATAGAGAATGATAATAAAGTTATAACTGATAAAAATATTTATAATAACATAGATTATATTGTGTTTTGTTACGGTTTTAGTACTACTCCCAGCTCGATAGATGGAATAGAAATTAATGAAAATGGTCTGATAGATGTTGATTTCTTAACGATGGAGACAAAAAATCCAGGAATTTATGCAATAGGAGACGCAATAGCTTACAAAAACAAAAAAAAGAATATAGTTTCTTGTTTTTACGAGGCAGATAAAGCTGTTAGAATGATAAATAAAGAAATTGGAGGAATAAGGGATGTATGATCGATAAAATAGAAGTTAGAGGGGCAAGAGAACATAATTTAAAGAATATAGATATAGACATACCGAAGAATAAACTTGTTGTGATAACCGGATTAAGTGGTTCTGGGAAGTCTACTTTAGCATTTGATATATTATATGCAGAAGGACAAAGGAGATACGTCGAGAGTTTATCAGCGTACGCGAGACAATTTTTGAATCTTATGTCTAAACCGGATGTCGATAAAATTACTGGACTAAACCCTGCTATATCAATTGAGCAAAAAACTATATCGAAAAATCCTAGATCAACTGTTGGAACAATTACGGAAATATACGATTATCTAAGACTTTTATATGCCAGAATTGGAATTCCATACTCCCCAGCAACGGGGCTTCCTATACAAGCACAAACGGTTACACAAATAGTTGATGCTATATTAGATTTTAAAACCGGAACTAAGCTCTATATATTAGGCCCCATCGCGCAACAAAGAAAAGGAGAGTTTAGACTTGAATTATCTCTTATAAAAAGAGAGGGTTTTGAAAGGGTTTTTATTGATGGAGAAATATACACAGTCGGTGAAACTCCGCCTTTAAACAAAAATAACAAACATGATATTTCAATTGTTGTTGACAGGATACAGATCCCCGATAAAATTGATAACGATTTTAAACAGAGAATAGCCAATTCGGTCGAAATAGCTCTTACCCAAGGAGCAGGGACATTGGTTAGTAAAAATTTTGAAACTGGAACTGAAATGATATTTTCAGAGAAATTTGCATGTCCTGTATCTGGATTTTGTATATCAGAAATTGAACCACGACTTTTTTCGTTTAATAGTCCGAGCGGAGCGTGTAAAAAGTGTGGTGGTATTGGTTATAAAACATTTTCCTACAGAAATCCTTTTCTCTCTGTTGAAAATGATGATATCTACGAAGGGGAACTAATAGAGCCAGAAGAACGTGAAGATTGTCCTGAATGCGGAGGGACTAGGCTATGCAAGGAAGCCCTAGCAGTTAAAATTGATAAAAAAAATATCGCAGAAATTTCAAAAATGTCCATAGGTTCAGCTCTTACTTGGTTTGAAGAGCTTTTTGAAAAAAAAATATCTCCTAAAGAACAAAGTATTTCAAAAAAGATTATTCAAGAAATAAAAAATAGATTAGGTTTTCTTATAGATATCGGATTGGAATATCTTACGCTCTCTAGAGCATCTGGGACATTATCTGGGGGAGAAAGTCAGAGAATAAGACTCGCTTCACAGATAGGATCTGAACTTTCCGGGGTTATATACGTTCTTGATGAACCATCTATAGGACTTCATCAAAGAGATAACCAAAGGCTTATTGATACACTAAAAAAACTTAAAATGGCTGACAATTCAGTAATTGTTGTTGAACATGATGAAGATACCATGTATTCCGCAGACTGGATAATAGATATGGGACTACGAGCTGGAATCCATGGCGGAGAAGTCATAGCAGAAGGAAAAATCGATGATATAAAGAAAAATACTAATAGTATTACTGGAAATTATCTTTCCGGGAGAATGTCAATTCCGGTTCCTAAAACAAGGAGAAAAGCCAGTTTTCATAGGAATATTGAGGTTATTGGAGGGAACGGAAATAACCTAAAAAACATTGATGTAAAATTCCCGATAGGCACATTTACGTGTGTAACCGGAGTTTCAGGCTCAGGGAAATCCACTCTCGTTATCGATACATTGTTTAGAACAGTGTACAACGAAATTGCTGCTCGAAAAAAACACAATATAACAAATTTAAAAGAAATCAAAGGAATAGAATTTATAGATAAAGTTATTAATATAAACCAAGCGCCAATAGGAAAAACCCCACGATCCAATCCAGCGACCTATGTTGGTTTTTTCACAGAGATAAGAAACTTATTCGCAAGTATGCCAGAAGCACGAGAAAGAGGATACACAGGGTCCAGATTTTCTTTTAATGTTAAGGGAGGTCGTTGCGAAGCATGTAAGGGAGATGGAGACGTTAAAGTGGGGATGCACTTTCTTCCTGATGTTTATGTATTGTGTGATCAATGCCTTGGAAAAAGATATAACAGAGAGACTCTTGACGTGAAGTTTCAAGGAAAAAATATATCTGAAATTTTGGAGATGACGATAGAAGAGGGGGCAGAGCTATTTAAAAACCAGCCAACTATATACCCGAAACTAGAGTGTCTTTGCAGAGTTGGTCTTGGATATCTTGCGATTGGACATAAGGCGACTATTCTCTCAGGAGGGGAGGCACAAAGAATCAAACTCGCTAAGGAACTTTCTTGCAAATCTACTGGAAACACTTTGTATATATTAGATGAGCCAACAACAGGCCTCCATATGGACGATGTTAAAAAACTCATCGAAATACTACAAATTCTCGTAGAACATGGCAATACCATTATAGTTATCGAACACAATATGGATGTTATTAAAACATCTGACTGGATTATTGACATGGGGAGGGAAGGGGGAGACAAGGGAGGAGAGATCCTCATTGCAGGAACCCCTGAAATGGTTGCAGCCTGTGAGGAGAGTTATACAGGTAAATTCTTAAAAAAATATCTCTAAGAAAATTGCTTGAGATTTCGAGTCCAATTCCCGTACCAATATACTCGCTTTAGTTGCTGCTTCAGTTGACTTCAGTATTATATAATTGTTCTAGTTGATTTTGGGATCGATAAATATACCTAAAACCCCGTGTAATTTATAGGGGCTATAGCTTGAAAAATTATCTCTTTGCCAACTGCACGAGTATAGTTGTGCTAATTGACTTGGGGATCGACAAATATACCTAAAACATCTGTAATTCTAGGGGGTATAGCTTAAAAAATTATCCCTTTATTAAGTAACACGAGTATAGTTGTTCTAGTTGATTTTGGGATCAACAAATATACCTAAAACATTAGTAATTGTAGGGATAGGTTTTAAAAAATTATCTCTTTGTTAATTAGAACAACTGTTCTATACTTGCCCAATATTTTTCAAAATATACCCACAACAATCCCAGTGAATACTGCATAAAAAGCTTATCTGATGTAGTTCAGTAACCTAAAACTTCTTTAATTATTTTATTTATTTTTTCAGGATTTCCCTTACCCGCTAATTCCTTCATCGTTACCCCAACGAAAAATCCAAATAACTTATCTTTACCTGATTTGTATTCTTTAACCTTTTCTTGGTTGTTTTTTAAAACTTTTTCTACGACTTCTCTAATAATTGTCTCATCAGAAATTTGAGATAATCCCATATCCTGAACGATATCAGCTGGCTTTCTTTTTGTAGTAAACATTTCGTTTAAGACTGTTTTGGCGATTTTCCCGGAAATTGTTCCATCTATTATCAAATCAACCATTTCAGCTATATATATAATCGGAAAATCCAATTCGTTTATACTTTTCCCCTCCTTGTTGAGAACTGCAAAAACTTCACTAATCATCCAATTTGCTATAAGTTTTGGCGAATTCGTTGACGCAAATCTCGATGCATTTACGGCTTCTTCAAACTTATTTGCTACATCAATGTCTTCAATTAAAATGTTTGCGTCGTAAATATTTAAGGCGTAGATGTCTATAAATCTCTTTTTCTTAGCATCTGGAAGCTCTGGCATATTATTTCTAATTCTTTTTATAAATTCATCAGTTAGAGTAATTGGTTTCAAATCCGGATCTGGAAAATATCGATAATCAGCTGCATCTTCCTTTGATCTCATGGATTTCGTTTCACCTGTGTTTGGATCAAATAGTCGAGTTTCTTGAACCACTTTTCCTCCTATTTCTAAGAGAGACACCTGACGTTCAACTTCATAATCAATTGCAAAACCAAGAAACTTTATAGAGTTTATGTTTTTTATTTCCGTTCTTGTTCCAAATGGAGTTCCAGGCTTATGAATTGATACATTTGCGTCAAATCTTATATTTCCCTTTTCCATATTGCAATCGCATGTCCCAACGTAGCGTAAAATCATTCTAAGCTTTTTCACATATTGCATAGCCTCACTGGATGACCTCATATCAGGTTGTGAAACAATTTCCATAAGCGGAACTCCAGATCTGTTGAGGTCTATGTATGTTTCATTCGGTGAAAGATCGTGAATGCTCTTCCCCGCATCTTGTTCTATGTGAATCCTCTCTATGTTTATAGTTTTTTCGCCAAATTCTTCTTCTATAACTATTTTGCCATTGGTTACAATGGGGTGATATAACTGCGATATCTGATAACCAGAAGGTAAATCTGGATAAAAATAGTTTTTCCTGTCAAAAACAGAAATTTTATTTATAGTGCCATCAATTGCTATCCCGGTTTTTACCGCCTGTTCTATACAAAAATTATTAAGCACGGGGAGTTGTCCAGGAAGCGCTGCGTCATATAAAGACACATTTGTATTGGGATCTGCCCCAAAATTTGCGGGGCTTCTACTAAACAGTTTTGATTTCGATGAAATCTGTGCATGGACTTCGAGACCTATAACAATTTCCCATCCTTTATATAGTTTATCGCTCATAAAATTTTTGTAACTTAAGTATCATTTACACACAGATATAGTAACACAAGAAATAACAAAGTGTTGTAAATTTGGCGTCCTCGGCGGGGCTCGAACCCACGGCCTCAGGATTAGGAATCCTACGCTCTATCCACCTGAGCTACGAGGACGCGAACATTGTTTATGTACGCTTGATGGTAGCATAGTTTTTGCCATATAATAAATCGTTTTCTGTTTTTCTTTAAAATCAACATTGTGTTTGTTTTAAATATTGATCCAATAGCACTTTCAATCGGAAGATTCAATATATATTGGTATGGAGTCATGTATGCTTTGTCTTTGTTTATATCGTGGAAAATTGCCTGCATAATTTCCAGAAGCGCTTCACGGAACGGTAAAAATAATAGCCTTATCCCAAATGTAGCAGAAATAGATAAATTTATGTTTGTAGGAATAATAATGTGTGTTTTCTGTGCCAGGCTTGGACATATCTTCTTTTTCGAGTTTGAGTATTATTTTGCTCACCCAAAAGAGATACTTATGTTAAGAAATGGCGGTATGTCTTTTCACGGCGGAATTATTGGACTTATTATTTCGGTCTTCTGGTTTTCCAAGAAATATAGGTACAGTTTTACCACGATGTCAGATATATTATCTTTTTCTGGAAGTCTTGGTATATTTCTTGGAAGAATTGCAAATTTTATTAATCAAGAACTATACGGAACAGTAACCTCGGTTAATTGGGCAGTAATTTTCAAAAATGTTGATATGTTACCACGTCATCCAACTCAGATATACGAATCCGTTTGCGAAGGATTGCTTAGTTTCTTCATAATGCTTTATTTCTGGAAACGAAGAGGTAACACAGCTAAGTCGATCGGAAGTGGTGCATATACTTTCGTATTCCTGATTGTATACTCCTCCTCCAGATATATAATTGAGTTTTTTAAAGAAGTCGAAGTTATTACATATTTTGATACATTTTCCATGACAGTTGGGCAAATTCTTTCAATAGCTTTATTTATGTTTGCCTTTTTATTTCTTCTTCTTACAAAACGGTATGAACGAGATAGATCTTAGATCATTAACTGTCAAACAAGTTATTAATAAGTATGATTTGCTCTCGAATAGATCCAGATCCAAGTCATTTGGTCAGCATTTTTTGTGTGACGCGTCTTTGCTTAGGAAAATCGCTAAGTTTGGATTCTCTGAGGGGGGACATGACATTATTGAGATTGGCCCCGGTCCATGTGGATTAACCCGAGCGATTCTAGAAAACTTTCCGAAAGATACCCAAGTGTTTTGTATAGAAAAAGACAAAAATCTGAAGATAGTTCATGATAATTTACATGATAACAGAGTACACTTTATATATGAAGACGCCTTAAAACTCAGAATTTCGAGCATAACAGACAAAAAATGCATCATTATATCAAATCTTCCATACAACGTTGGAACGCAGCTTCTTATAAATTGGTTAGAATATGATTTACCTCAGATACACTTAATGGTACTCACGTTTCAAGAAGAGGTTGCCAATCGTATAGTTTCTAAAGCAGGAAAGAAAGAATACGGGCGACTTTCGATTATATGTCAACTATTGTGTAAATGTGAAAAGCTTTTTAATATCTCAAATGGAGCCTTTTGCCCCCCTCCCAATGTTACTTCATCCGTTATAAGATTAACACCATTTGATAAAAACATACCCAATATAAAAAAAGTCGAAAAATTAACTGCAGTCTGCTTTCAAAAACGTCGAAAAACTATATTTTCAATACTAAAAGGGCTTATAAACCAGGAACAATTGGCGATTTCGCTAGAAAACTGTGCTATAGATAAAATGGCCAGGCCTGAAACAATATCTCCTGAAAAATTTTTGTATTTGGCAGATACACTCGATTTGTGATAGAATCCCAAGTGTGTGTTAGCGTTTTATGCTAACAAAAGGATGGTGAAATTATAATGGAAGTTACGGTTAATGATAATAACGTTGAGCATGCTCTGCGCATATTAAAAAAAAAGATGCAAAGAGAGGGGGTGTACAAAGATATTAAGCTGCATCGTCGTTTCGAAAAACCTTCGGTAAAGAGAGCACGAAAAAGGACAGAACTAGCAAGGCGTTTTAGAAAGACTATGAGGAAACGCGGCGAACTTAGTATGTAGTGTTTTTTTTGTCTAAGTTTCAAAAAATATGCCCCGTGAAGAATTTAGTTATGTGTTTTTATAGCAAATTTACCTATGTCAGGGCTTACTATAGGTGAGCGCTTGTTTTCTCTAAATGATTTTGCTTATTTTTATGCGAAAACAATATGAGAGTAAGACTGGATATAGAGTATGATGGAATGATGTTTTCCGGGTGGCAGCGCCAAGAAGGTGGCATTATAACAGTGCAGGAAACTATAGAATCCGCGCTTTACAAGGTTTTTGGTGGACTCAATTCGGTTGTTCTTTATGGTGCAGGACGCACTGATGCTGGGGTTCATGCGATTAATCAGGTTGCCCATTTTGAAGCTAATTTCGAAAATTTTATTAAAAGATGGGGGCAAAATATTGGTAAACTCGCGCTAGCTATAAATTTTTATCTACATGATTCAGGTTGTGTTATAAAAAATTCTTCGATTGTTCCAAACGATTTTCACGCCAGGTTTTCGGCAAAACAACGTCAATACGTTTATATTATTTCTAACCAACATTCCGATTCTGTGCTTTTTAAAAACAGGGCCTGGTGTGTTAGGAAGCCTCTCGATATTGAATTAATGAACGAAGCGGCGAAGTTTTTTGTCGGAGAGCATAATTTTAATGCTTTCAGATCCTCGCAATGTCAAGCCAGAAGCGCTATTCGAACCATCGATAGCATCGCCGTTGTTAGCAATAAAAATCTTATATATATTGAAGTGGCGGCGAAATCATTTCTACATAACCAGGTTCGCATAATCGTAGGGACTCTCAAGGAAATTGGGGCTCGAAGGATGGACAAGAATATTGTTAAAGCTTTACTTGAAGATAAAAGCCCCCCAGATAGGCGGAAATCTGGCCCGACGGCTCCTGCCTTTGGTTTGTATTTCAAAAATGTGATTTATCCCTAAGCCCCCCCCGTTACCCAAAAGGCACAGTGTAGAAAAAACTGGGGGGGGGGGGGGGGATTTTGGGTGAACAATCTTGCGTTTGAATCTAAAATTATTTCTAGATGTAGGT
>JAIRWI010000027.1 GCA_031269095.1 Holosporales bacterium | reverse complement strand
ACTGGACTTGTCTGCTATCGCCTTGATAAGCTCTGTTTTGTTCATGATTACCTCAAATTCCACAATATTGGCTGCTTATAACACGAATCCGGAAAAAATACAGTAAGTTAGAAAATATTTGCTCCCCTAAAAATCGACACAAAATACAAAGGAAATCGTTCCTGCCGAGATGTAGAGAGCAGGCGGAGATGTGATTTGGACTTATTTGAAAGATATTCTATTAATCTTGGCGATTTTAATCTTTTATGAACTATTTACTCATATAATAACATGACAAATAAAAGACGAGGCCGGAGTGTACAAATGTTGCATATTTGCAAAAAATTAAGCGAAGTATTGATGATATGCGCGATAACGTTTATTCACCTACCATGCGTGGTCGCAGTGGATGCCCAAAAGCCGCCTTTTATACCGCCTGGGATTAGTAACCCATCGCATAATAGATATGCGAAAAAACCAGAAAAAGAAAAATTGCCTGATGAGGCAAAGAAAAAAGATACATTCCTATTAAAATTAGGCATGAATATTTCTGAAGAGGATGAAAATCTAGAAATTGTTGTGCCAAAGAGCATAGAGAAGGACGAGAAAGTTAAAAAAAAGATACAACTTAAAATTTCCATAATTAAGTATCATGACACTGAAAAAATAGTGATAATAGACGCTTGTTCGGAGTTAGAAGAACATACGCTTACAGGCAAAATCCTTAATGCTTTTGAGCAAATCTCAGCAACGCAAGTTGGCGCACAGTTGCTAAAAGATATATTGCTGAATTGCGAATCAACTCACCCTTTAGTTATTGTTCCAACTGGACTGTTGGCAATTTTTCTTGGGGAGCAGAATGAAAAAGATTTAAAAAGAACATTGGAGTGCTCAAAGAATTGTCTTGATTTTTGTAGAGAAATAGGAAAAACAATAAAAGAAATACCAAGCAAAAACTTGAACTCTTATTTGGTATTTTACGAGATAGATGCCTATTTTGGCGACAGCCTGAGAGAAGCTCTAAATTTTCCGGCTTTTGTTCCATCTACAGGCAGAGGCGATTGCCTAAAATACAATACAATATATATTGGAGACTCTTGCTGTCAAAAAGTTCTACAATGCAAGATAAGTGATTTAAACAAACGAGAGGAAGATTTTCATAAGATAGGTAGTAAAAATGATTTTTTAGTGCCGATGGAATATTCAGAAAATGAAATTGTGAGTCTGGATATAACCTTATTTCATGAATTAAACCATTATCGTCATTTTATGCAAAGAAAAAAGACGTTCCACGATGATGGCAGTTTTATTAATGGTCTTAGTGGAGATAATAATACTTTTTATGCATCAACTCGTGGAGCATCAATAAAAGAACTTGTTAAGAGAAGTGAACAATATAAAGACATACTCCCTATTATGACGATTCCAGAGGAAGAACTCCAACTTGTAGGGTATACTCAATTTCCTGAGAAAAAACAAACGCAAGAAATAAAGGATTGCATAAATGAAATGCGCTACCGTATTCAATCGCGTGCAACGTATGTCAGGTATCCGTACTCGTGTAGTAATATAAAAAACACAAATACATATTTCATATTATTAAGTTTTCTGCTAAAATTACTTTATGAATCGCTTTGCGACACATCTAAAGATATTGTAAACAGAAAGTATGGAAGTAAAATAACCGAAACTGGGTCGTATCTGGATTCTGTTGCTCGGTGTTCGCACCTAGAATAGGAGATAATAGGATGAAAAAAAGTAAAATAGTTGGCGTAATTGCCGCTTTGTTGGTTAGTTTTGACTATCTTCAGTGTCTTGATTCCGTAAACCTTAACAGCAGCACTTCTCCAGTTTCAGAGATCGTGAAATATAGAAGTTCTGCTGCAACTATCAAAATCGACGGAAAAGCTTTAAAAACGGGCGCGAGTCAGTATAAAAAAAATATTTTACTAGACATAATAGCGCTAAAAAGCACGTCCCAGGAAAACGACGAATGCCCTTTATCAAAAGGCGATATATTGTTGTTTTTGGGGAATGATTTATCTCTGTGTTGCGTAGGCGAATCCGAATTAAACGCACTAGTCAAAAAGAGCGTCATAGCGCAAAGCGCTGCAATTAATTGCAGAAAAATTGGCAATATTGACAATGTCACTGATTCTTTAAATAACATGCTTGGTATAGGAGTGCATCTAGATGCTCTTGACACAATTTATAGATACGTTGAATTGCAGATTATAGAGCATTAAGTCTGTTATCCTTTATATTTTTGTTTATGAATAATTGTTTGGAAAGTGCCAATAAAGGACATAACAAAGCTGAGTGTCTTTAGAAAACCAGGGTAGAGTTTACAAATAGAGCTGTAGGAGTATTTTTTCGCAAAAGGCTGCTTTGGTACCAATTTGCAGGTTATTTTTCGAACCTAAAGTTAGTTTCATCGAAGGCATTCTTTCGAGACTCTTATCTTTCAGCAATTGTCGTTAATTTCGAATCCTCACCACCTCTCTAATCTCCTTTCCGAATCAAATTGCCATCCGCAGAAATATCTCTGCAACCTCTTCTTTCCTAGACGCTCAAAAACCGGCAATATCAATTCTCCAGTTGCTGAAAAAGCGGACAGAAAACGGTAAAGTGGAGCGAAAATGCTGATCGCGACTAATCCTGTGGCACAGATACCGTGTTTAGAGTCACAGCTTCTCTGATCCATCCGCTCGAACACAAAATTCTCCGCAACATGAAAACGACGGTTTTGAAGAATGTCCGAAATCGCCTCAGAATCAACGTTTGCAACGGAACTGCGAAAAATCTCCGTGACCCCTTCTTCAGAGAAAAACCGGAGATTTTTGGGGAGATTGGACGGTTTGGAGAATGAGTGCGAGGTGAACTTTTGTCGACTTGCATTAATACGATGGCTCGCAGAGCCTTTGACACAGCGCATCTCATGCGCGCTTATCCATATAGACCAACCTGCGATTCTCCAAGT
>JAIRWI010000049.1 GCA_031269095.1 Holosporales bacterium | reverse complement strand
CCCCCCGAAGGGATGCTCTGTATACCTCTCATAATACGAGCTGCTCCTTTTGTTATTATATCCTCTATCTCATCTTCTGGACTTCCACAGTAAGGAGCAGGAGTAGGACCAGGAGTAGAAGCATTAGTATAGTTATTAACTCCAAATAAACCTAATATGATAAACCCTTTATATATGTACTTGTTCATAAAACTTATTCCCTTCTTGATATGTTATATTTATATTCTATCATTAAGAGGTTAAAAAAGAGTTAATGTTTGGGGGAAAAAGGGGGATATTATTATATGATAGTTCTACAGTATATCATTAGCAAATACCTTTTTAAAACATTAATAGATAAATGAACAAATTTATTACTAAAGTTAGTAATGAGTATAAAAAAGCGTTTTTAGAATCAGCTAAGAAGTATTTGTTTAGGAAGAGATTAAAGTATATTTAATCGACAGATCATTCTAAATACAGATGTATTATTAGTTTTTAGGCAAATATTTAAATATTTTTGAGATATACCGTTTTTACCTAAAAAAACATTCCATAGACTTTATTTCTTTTAATAATTTTCGACGAATAGAAGCTTTTATACGAAATTCAAGTTATTTAATAAGAGAGCCAATTCGCTCAAACCGAATTGAAAATGGCCATTTGAAGATTTCATACAATTTACAGTTCGATGAGAAAAATATAGCTTCGGCTTTTCCCATTATCTTGTCGAACGGAATAAAACCAACTGCCTCCATAACTCTACTATCTTGAGAATTATCTCTATTATCCCCCATCAGGAAGTAATGACCGTCTGGGACGACGAAAGGTCCTGTATTATCAAGATTTCCTTTACCAAAATCAAAGAACTTTATAATGACGTGTTCATATCCATTGGGAAGCTTTTCGATATATCTTTTATAGGTTATATATTCCCCCTTATCCAACATCGAAAAATCATCTATTTGCTTTAACTCGACAGGGTTCTGATTTATATGTACAACTCCATCAATAACCTGAACCGTATCCCCCGGCAAACCTACTACCCTTTTTATGTAATTCAAATTTTTATCTTTTTCATTTCGAAAAACTATAACTTCTCCATATTTTGGTGTGTTATGACTAAATGCTCTTTTTGTGAATTGAGGTAATGGAAAAGTAAAAGTTCCAATTCTAAAAGAATCATTGGAATAACCGTAGCAAAATTTATTGACTATAAGAAAATCTCCCACAAGAAACGTTGGTATCATGGAGCCTGACGGAATTTTAAACGGTTGGTATAAAAAAAAGTTTACTGTTACAAAAACAACTATAACATATATCCATTCTTTTAAATTTTTTACCATTTTTTCCTTTCTAGTCATATCAATTTTTGATTTTTTCATAAAATTCTCGATAAGTACCAGCACATAATTATGGTACACGATAGATTTAAGTCATTCAATGAAGTTTTAGCTTTTTCGTCTTTATAGGTTTGTGATATCATTTTACCAATGTTTCTCCAGTGCGGAATACAGGAGTGTAGCTCAATTGGTAGAGTATCGGTCTCCAAAACCGACGGTTGGGGGTTCGAAACCCTCCACTCCTGCCAATAGCGTGGCATAGATTATTACATATGATAGACCAAACCAGTGTTTTGATTTTTACGTTTTTTTTGTTTATCATCGGTTTTTTCGGATTTTTTGTCGAAACTCAGAACATTATTAGAATGTTTATATCGGTAGAAATTATGGTGATTGCCAGTATTATAAACTTTTGCTATTTTTCAAATATATTTAATACAAAAATTGGGCATATATTTTCAGGAGTAATCATTGTATTAAGTGCCATAGTTTTTACAATAGTTTTTGCTATAAGTAATTTGTGCCAAGACAAAGGAGATCTGCTATCAGATGAATAGTGAAGCTGCATCTCTCACAACTTTAGCTATAACCACTCTAGTTGTGACCATTGGTTGCTCTGTACTATTTACTGCCTTTTTTCCTAAATCAAAATATTTGAGGTATTTGGCTTTTGTTTTTATACCTATTACGCATTTAGCAATATTTGCTGCTTCCATATTTTTTGAATTATCCCCACTAGTTTTAAATTGGTTCAGTATTAAAAATTTAAATTTCGATATACATCTTTCTTTTGGATTGACAAAATCAAGTGTATGTTTAGTTATTACTTTAGTACTAATTTTTATACAGATACCTTTTATTCAACTAAAGTCTACTACAAACAAAAAGCATCTTAGAATACAAGCGTGCCTAAGTGTGTTTTCTTTGATCATGTGTTTTTCTGTTTTATCCGATAATTTATTTTGTTTTTTTGTTTGTATAGAATGCCTGGGGCTTTTATCGTCTTTTATAGTAAGTATGGAGAAAAGCTCAACAACCGAATCAACTAGAGTCTTTTTTTTAAACAAACTTTCTAGCATCTTTTTTTTAGTAGCAATAGTTTTAATTGCAACAGATGTAAACTCCCTAGAGTTTAACAATGTCCAAGCCGCATACAAAAGTATCGAATCATACCCTAATTTACGTTTTTCAGTATATTTATTGCTTGCTTCATGCCTATGCAAAGGAGCGCAGTTGCCATTTTCTTCCTGGATTATCAGCGCAACAAAGGCGAATATCTATGTTTCAGTTCTTTTGCATACCGTAACAATTGTTGGAATAGGAATAATTTTTATAACGAAATGCTATTTTATTTTTGATGCAGTCGCATTATCAGGGAAGATAATGATAGTGGTGGGCTTTTTGACAGCGATTTGGATGGGGCTTAGCTCTGTTTTTCACGTGGATATAAAAAAAATTATTGCTGCATCAACGGCATCATCTGTTGGTTTTATGTTTATTGCTTCCGGCCTTGGCGAATACTCGACTTCCCTTCTTTATTTTGTATGTCATGCCTTTTTCAAAACAATATTTTTTCTTAGTTTTGCTTACGTAGTTTACGCAGTATCTGGTGAAACTAATGTTTTAAAAATGGGGGGGGTAAAAGAACGCATCCCAAACATAGTTGATCTAGTATGGGTATCATTTTTATCTACCATAGGTTTTCCATTCTTTGTAAGCTTTTTCGCAAAAACGGCATTTTTTAGCTCTATTTTTTATACAGAAAACAAATGGATGCTATTTCCCACAATTTTTATCAATATTATCTCAATAATCTCTTTTCTTAGGCTAATAATGCTATCAATTCATGGAAAAACCAGAATGGATAGCCAAGCTCTATTGCATATAAAAGATATTACGGGTAAACCACTTGCTCCTCCATGGTTGTTTATTACAATTGCAGTTTTCGGATCCTTTATCGCTTGGAGTATGTACGAATGGCAGGTTCTACATTTTGGTGCCTATGGAATTGTGTACTCTCGTGCCCCTATGGAGTATATTTGGGGATGCTTAATAGAAATTATGCAAGTAATAATAGCAATATTATTTGTTTCAGAACCTACAAAATCCGAAAAAAATAAAACACAAAAAACAATAAAGTTTGTTTTGGTAAGTATATTTAAAGATAATATGATTTCAGATTTTGTATCTCATAATGTATATGTAGCGGGTAGACAAATAATAAAATTATTAACACTTTTTAACAGGGGTCTAAATAAAGCTATCGATAGCTCTTTATCTAAATTTATTGAGTTATCTTCAGATTGCCTTTGTAAACTATACAAAGATAAAATAGTTAATCAAACATATTGGGTATTTTTGGGAATAATCTTATGTATGTCGTACATTGTTTTACAGGAAATTTATGGTATATAATTTCCCCTTCAAGGAAACTATTTTCTACGCAAAAAAACAGGAATTCACGTGATTGAACTTAATCTTGTATCGATTTTGATACTTCTTCCTATTTTAGGCACTGTGTTTGTTTTCCTTTCTGCAAATAGCACTCTATGTAAGAGTACTGCCCTTTGGAATAGTGCCATAACATTAATTTTATCTTTTACTTTGCTTACAATGTTTAATTTTTCTAAAAATACAATCCAATACATTGATGAATATAATTGGTTACCAAACTATGGAATAAAATATAAGGTAGGTCTTGATAAATTTTCCCTTCCTTTTATATGTATGATATCGCTTATTTGTTTTTTAACCAAACTTTGGATATTGAAAAAGAAGATTCATAAAACTAAATATTTTTTAGCAGCTATTTTGCTTTTTGAATCATTTTCTATAGGTGCTTTCTGCTCTTATGATTTGTTTTTGTTATTGGTCTTTCTAGAATCTACTACAATTCCAATTATCATAATGATATTTTCTTCAGAAAAAAACTATAGCAAAAACGCCGTTATGCAATTTTTAATGTATGGGATGCTTAGTACCATTTGTATAACCATCGCTTTTGTTAGTATATATAATAGCTGTGGCACTGCTGATCTTTTGCAAATTTATAAACATAAACATTTATTAGGCCCAATTCCTTTTTGGTTACTTATTGTTGGAATTGCAGTAAAGATTCCGATATTCCCCCTATATTATTGGCTCCCAGAAGTACATGTACAATCTCCCACTACCTGCTCTGTATTACTGGGTTCAATTGCCTTGAAATTTAGTTCACTTATTCTCTTAAGAATTCTATTTCCCGTTTTTTATGATCAAATAATGCAATATACAAAAGAAATTTCCGTATTATGCGTAATTAGTATGGTCTTGTCATGCTCAAATATTTTTATGCAAGACGATTTAAAAAAAATATTTGCTTACTTTTCAATATTGCATATGAATATGTGTATGCTGATTTTTCTTAGTGGAATTGGACTTAGGTATTTTGTATTTTCTCTTTTAAGCCATAGTTTTGTATTAGCAATGTTATTTTTTTCAACAGATGCTATACATACTGTGCTTCAGACCAGAAGTATTGTAGATCTTAAAAAAAATTCCCCCCAGCTTGTACTAATAAAAAATATTATGTTTTCTAACATTCTTATACTGATTGGGGTCCCTCTTACTTCGGGATTTATGGTTGATATAGTATCTGTTTATGCGTCGTATAAGCTATCAGCTATTTACGCAACAATATTAGTTTTTATTATATTAGCGTTATCAACTTATTTGTTTTTTACATATCAAAGTATATTTAATCAATTAAAAAACAAGACAGATACTAAGTTAGAGATTCCTGTGGGCCATCTTCAAATAAACAGCATATCTAAAAAAATGGTATTTGTTACAATATCTACATGTATTTTGTTTTTAGGAATATTTTCTTCTAAAGTACTTATGTGATTTTGAGTAGAAAATGCTGCATTGTTATCGATTAAAACTGATATATTTGCGCCAGTTAGGGCTTGCACAAACGCCAAACCCCTATGTTTTTAAAATTATGATGTTTTAAAAAACGACCTATAAGTTAATTGATGTGAATGTAATTGTAATTCATGTTAGTGGAGCACCCCGGTATTCGTATAGTTTTGAAATAGGTTATGCGTAATTGAAAATTAGCAAATTTTGTGTTATCATGGGTTCACACAAATTTGGAACTGCCCAATGGTATCGTGATGGAAACTGGATATACAGCTGAATCGATTAAGGTTTTAAAAGGGTTAGATGCAGTTCGCAAACGTCCTGGGATGTATATCGGAGATACGGATGATGGGACAGGACTTCATCATCTTGTATACGAAGTTGTCGATAATGCTGTGGATGAATCTCTTGCTGGATACTGTGATTGTATCGTTGTCACAATAGAGGAGGGGAATTATATTTCCGTCATGGATAATGGTCGCGGTATTCCAGTTGATATTCATAAAGAAGAAGGTGTTTCTGCTGCAGAAGTTATTATGACCCAGCTTCATGCTGGAGGGAAATTTGATCAGAATTCGTATAAAGTTTCCGGAGGGCTTCACGGTGTCGGAGTATCAGTTGTTAATGCTCTTTCTGAAATTCTTGAACTAACAATTTGGAAAAATAACCAAAAATACTATATGAAATTCAAGAATGGAATACCTGAAACTTCTCTTGTAATGGTATCTGAGTATGATGAATCAGTTAAATCCGGAACACTTGTTCGTTTCCTCGCAGATCCAAAAATATTTAAAATAACGACATTTGATAGGGTTATTATAGAACAACGTCTAAGAGAGTTGGCCTTTTTGAATTCGGGAGTTCGAATAAAAATTGTCGATGAGAGATCTGAATCTATTTATTCTAATGAATTGTTTTATAAGGGAGGAATCGAGGAATTTGTAAAGTATCTCAATCGTGGGAAAAATATTTTACACCCCAAAGCGATTAGTGCTAGCAATTCAAAGTCAGATATCGTTGTGGAAATATGTATGGAATGGACTGATAGTTATCGCGAAAATATTTTGTGTTTTACAAATAATATTCCACAAGCAGATGGCGGAACACACCTTGCCGGTCTCAAAGCTGCCCTAACTAGATCTGTAGGCAATTATATGGCTGAAAATCAGGTTAAAAGTTCGGGAAAGAAGGATCTTCGCGAAGCAGTTACGGGCGATGATATAAGAGAGGGGCTGACATGCGTTCTTTCTATCAAGGTTCCAGATCCTAAATTTTCTTCGCAAACCAAGGATAAACTTGTTTCGTCAGAGGTTCGCCCCGTTGTTGAGAGCGTAGTATCAGATGCCGTATCTGTTTGGTTTGAAGAAAATCCAGCTATGGGGAAAATTGTTTTAGATAAAGTTTTTGAAGCCACTGCTGCGAGGGAAGCTGCCAAAAAAGCGAGGGAATTAACCAGACGAAAAGGGGTGTTGGATATAGCATCCCTTCCTGGAAAACTTGCCGATTGTCAGGAAAAAGATCCAGCTCTAAGCGAGCTCTTTATAGTTGAAGGGGATTCAGCAGGCGGTTCCGCAAAATTGGGGAGAGATAGAAAAACACAGGCAATACTCGCTCTGCGTGGAAAAATCCTTAATGTTGAAAAAGCACGATTCGATAAGATGCTTTCTTCCGAAACTGTGGGTACAATAATAACTGCAATTGGAACTGGGATTGGAAAAGAGGACTTTAATGCAGACAAAGCCCGTTATCACAAAATCATTATTATGACTGATGCTGATGTTGATGGAAGCCATATCAGAACGCTTTTATTGACGTTTTTCTATAGACATATGAGGGATCTTATCGAAAAGGGATACCTATATATAGCACAGCCTCCTCTATACCGCGTAAAAAAAGGTAATTCAATTGTATACCTCAAAGATGAGAAGGCATTCGAGGAATATTTGATAAGTGATGCCCTTAAAGATGCTAAACTAACTATCAAAAATACTAGAGAAACCATAATCGGTGAAGATTTAAAAAATATAACGGAAATCTCTCTTCGTGTTTTTCATACTATAAATTCCATGGCTAATCTCTATATGAATAATCCTGAAATTATCGAAAAACTCGTTATAAGTGGGTATCTTTTTGAAAAAAACGAGCAAAATTTCAAGAAATTGAACGAATTTCTAAAAAATATGAGTGGAGACGATATTGTATATAAAGCGACTGAAAATTATATCGAACACATAGTTTTTGGGATAAGCGAGCATATAAATATAACTGAAGCTCTAATTAATTCTCCAGAAACTAAGGCAATTGCGAAAATATATCATAAACTTGTACCGGTTTTTAGTGAAGAGTCTGTTTTAGATCCTGTGGGGTGTACTATTAATGGTCCGATTTCTCTTGCCCAGACCTTCCTTGAGATGGGGAGAAAAGGCCTGTCAATTAATAGATATAAGGGACTTGGAGAAATGAATCCCGATCAGCTTTGGGAAACTACTCTTGATCCCGTTTCCAGAACCTTGCTTCAAATTAGCGTAACCCATGCTGGAGAAGCCGATGGAATATTCTCAGTTTTGATGGGAGATATTGTTGAACCACGCCGAGATTTTATAGTAACTAATGCCGCCAAAGTTGCAAATTTGGATATATAAAAAAAACCTATCTCACGTAACTGTTTCCTCGTTCCATCTTTAGTAATGTGTTTGGGGGGCCCGCGGGGGGGGGTG
>JAIRWI010000038.1 GCA_031269095.1 Holosporales bacterium | reverse complement strand
TTGTGAATATGCGCTTCGACGGTTTTATAGGAAATATCTAACAAATTCGCGGTCTCTTTATTGGAACACCGTCCAATAACACAGGCTAATACATCCATTTCACGACAAGAGAGAGATTTGTAGGGGAAATTATATGTGCCTGCGCTTGCGGGAATATCTACGGATTCACATTTAATATTCCGTTCTGCTATTGATTTTCCATTTCTAACATTGAAGTACTTGTAAATCGCATGGTCTAAAAAGTGCTTTAGATAATTCAAGATATAACTAAGTATAATTTTTTTACTGTATACTGCGTTGCTTCTCATTGAAAACCTCCATTGCCACTATTTCTAAAGAATAAAAACTCTGATATTTAGGTGGCGAGTCTTTTCATAAAAATAGATAACCAGTTTTTATATAAAAAATATCCTAGGAAAAATTCCCTAAGCCAATCTTTCGTTAGGTATTTCGATGTAATTGAAATATTATTACGATTCCACCGTAATATATCGGGGATAGAAAACTTCTAATACCAAGTTATTGATACTTGACACAATGTTTTATATTGCTTCTTATTCTATTTTACTTGCATAATTCTTAACGAACGAATGTTCTTCTCCATAAATGGCAGAAAATATTTTAAGACTATTTTGTAGACATATTTTTATTGGCGATTTATCTTTTGCGATTTTAACCACTTGTTCTTTCTGCAATTTTTCGTACGTGTTTTTTTCTAAAAAACCATTGCAAAATTCATCTGATAACTCAAAGAATCTTTGGAAGTAATTTATAGAATCGCCATTGTCGGACATTTTGTACTTAGCAACAGCCATATGATAATAGCAAAGCACTTTCAATAACTTTGCAAAATTCGTTTTGGATTTTTTGGTAAGCTTAAGTGCTTCCTGGCAATTTGCGTATGCATCAACAAAATTACCGAGACGAATATTTGCTTCTGAAATCCAGACTAAAGCTTCCAGCATGTCTTGGGATGCCCCGAGCTTTTGTTTGATTTCTATTGTTTTAGAAAGCACATCCCGAGCTTCTGACACTTTATTTGTTCTTAAAAGTGTATATCCTTCGTCTATTTTCACCAGCATCCCGATGGCATTAAATGTTTCTTCTCTTTCATAAAAAAATTTAGCTTCTTCTTCAC
Organism: Holosporales bacterium; assembly: GCA_031269095.1. Lineage (GTDB taxonomy): Bacteria > Pseudomonadota > Alphaproteobacteria > RUG11792 > RUG11792 > JAIRWI01. Next base: position 1,954 of record JAIRWI010000038.1, on the reverse strand, counting down.
ATTCTCTAGCTTTGTCATACATTTCCAGATGGTTATATACATTTGCAAGCCTTTTTCTTGCATTTGGAATCATATAATACTGAATCCGACTAAGCTTTTTATACTTATCAGGATTTTTATGGAAAAAAATGGAGGCTCCCAATCTTTTTAACGAATCCTCGAAAGAAGCAACGGCGACACTCAATTTTTCTCCACGTATATAGTGATATAGATAGCAAATTTGATATCTGGTGGCCAATACGGTGCTAGCAACCGCTGCCATCTGACCTTCGCATCTGTCCAGCAGATTCCTAGCTTGATCCAAATATTGTTGGCATCTTTCAAAATCGTCGGTTTCACAGTAAAACTGCGCAAAATAAACGGTAGCAATAACCTTTAGACTTTCGGCTTTTATCTCATCGCATATGGCCATAACTTTTTCGAGCTTTTTTTCACCTCCGGAGTAGTCCTTTATGCTGAAGTGATAATAAATCGACTCTAATTGGAGTACAGCAAAATCATATCCTTTTATATAAAGCCCCCCTTTGTTCATTTCCAAAATTTGATCGGCAATCGGAATCAACGCTTCCGAAAAATTATCGTTTGTTCGATGTTCGTATAATATGGCCAATAAGAGTTTTGCTCTATACTCGTTTTTTTTATCGATGTCTATGTCTTCGATATTTCTCATAAAAAAACGAGCATGTTGAGCAGCCGCTTTTTGTTCCAGTTTCGAAAGATAATTTTCTTGTTTTTCATAGCGATTAAGTAGCATGCGACCATATGGAGTTAGGACTTTTACAATTTGATCCAAAATTCGAGTTTTTTCTTGCACCGATAATAGAGAAAGGACATACTGCAATCCAACTTTTTGAGTTCGTCTATGGAGTGAAAAACTGTTTTGGTTTTGGGTAATAACGGAAAACCTTCTTAAGGTATGAATAAATTCCTGTGCCATAATTTTGTTTTTGTATTCTTCCAAAAATCTTATAGGTATATTTTGAGAATCAACAATGCAAATAAGGAGCAGTAAGTCTTTAAATTCAGGATTCCCTTGAACAATTTTATTGAAAATAGAGATGGTAATACCGTTTCTTGTTCTATTGTACCCCGTATATTTCGAAACTATTTTCTCATGTACTTTTTCAAATTTCTCACTAAAAGAAAGGATGCAAGACAGATAATCGTCAAATTTTGTCTTTGTGTTTTTTATGTAATGGGCTGCAGATGAGACATCAAGCGGGAACAAAGGAATCTTTGACAAAAACAAATTAATTTCTGCAGATTTTTCGATAGAAATGCTTTTGATTCCGCCATATAGGATACCACAGAACAATCGATATTGCTCATCAGCGCTAAGCTGCCCTATCACAATAACGGCGGAACGAAACAAATCACAATCTCCTGTATTTTCATTTCTAGTTGTAACTAGTACTGTTCCCCTTCCCCATACTTCTGAATTCAAGGGGAAGTATTCTTTAACAAAATCCATTTCATCCACATTGTCAAACAACAAACACCAAGTCCCCAATTGTTTCATGTAAGATTGTACAAAAAGCATTATTCTCTTGGTTCTTTCTGTTGGATTAGAAGTGGATTTTATATCATCCAGGATTCCTTGAATATTTTGTTTATCAGCAATCACTGTTGCAAGATCATAAAAAGAATCAATGATTGTTTGTGTGCTTTCTGCATTTATTTCCCACTTTATAGGGATACTTTCATCTTTTAAAAAATCTCTAGCAAGAGTTGTTTTACCGGCACCACCTGGTCCAGCAATAATTGTCACCTTAATATCGTTTTTGTTTTTTTTAATAGATTCGTCTATTTGCCGAAGTAGAGCAGTTCTCACCAGTATATTATCGGAAGCGTAGTACAAATTACTCATAATTTTAGCCTTTTTATCGAGATAAATTTTAATACAGCAAATAGAAATTACGAACACGGCCAATAACGATATTATCATATGTTTAAT
>JAIRWI010000031.1 GCA_031269095.1 Holosporales bacterium | reverse complement strand
GAATGAATGCTAATGGTAGTAAGTTTCTTACTAACCTTAAGACTATAACTCTTAAACCTGCCGAGGGTATGCCTAACCCTCCTAGTAATTTCACTATTTCAGGAGCATGGACCACTCTTGTGACAAATGGTACTCCAGATAGTAGTGGTGTATATACTTGGACAAAACCTTCTACTTAAAGGATTAAAACAATAGCTATGGCTCTAAATATAGAGAGTAAGCAAGAGCCATAGCTGAATTAGCCTTTAAGAATTTCATTTTGTTTTGATATAATTTCTGTGCACCCAGCTCTTGCTAAGCTAAACATATCAGCAAATTCCTTTTCAGTAAATGGCCTCTTTTCGCCACAAGACTGTATTTCAATGATATTATTCCCAGACATAACAAAATTCGCATCAACTTCGGCTATAGAATCTTCTGAAAAATCTAAATCGAGTAATGGGGAGCCATTAACCATTCCACAAGAAACAGCTGCGACATTTTCCTTTATCGGATTTTCAATAATAGTTCTGTTTCTGATTAATTTCTGACATGCCAAATAAAGGGCAATAAAAGAACCAGTGATGCTTGCGGTTCTTGTCCCTCCATCTGCTTGTATAACATCGCAATCTATCTTGATTTGTCTTTCCCCAAGGATCGAGAGATCGATAACAGAACGAAGAGAACGGGCTATAAGCCTTTGAATCTCAAGCGTTCTTCCAGTTTGCTTTCCTTTAACAGCTTCCCTATCGGTCCTCTGTTGACATGAACACGGAAGTAACCCATATTCCGCAGTTATCCACCCTGTTTTTGAATACCTCAAAAAAATAGGGACTTTCTCTTCAATTGTTGCGGCACATATAATATGCGTATTTCCAAACTTAACAAAACATGAACCATCACAGTGGGGATAATAATTTGGACAAAGAGCAATAGTTCGTAGTTGATCGCAAGCCCTATTCTTTAGTCTTATTGCATGTGTCATTATCGTAATAATTTAGCATTTTTTTTCAATTTATCATAATTTTTTAAAAACTATTACAACAAAAAGTTTTTTAACTGACTTCTTGATACCATCTTGGTAAAATAGGGAACATACACTCTAGTAGCTTCAAAAAGGTTTTAAAAACGTAATTTGCTATGAATCTGATAAATTTTCCAAAAGATAGAAATCTTATTGCCATAATAATTTCAGTGTTTTTTTCGCTAATAATAATTTTTTTGTTTATAAAATTGATGGTCGTAGGTGAGGATAAAAAAAACATGGAGATTATCCCTGCGACTAAGATTGCGGTTTTGGATGGAAGTCGTCTGAAAGCTGAAGCGACCTGTTTCAAAGCTCATAATGAGCTCGAAAATATGTTGGAAAAAGTCGTCTCCAATATGCATGAAACTGAGATTAAAGCTAAGGCTGAATATGAGAAAACAAAAAATGATAAAAAACTTTCAAAAGAAGAAATAAGAAGGAATATAGAAAAAATTGAAGAAGATTGGGAAAATTTTTCAATAAAGTTCAAGGAAGAAGTCCAAAACATAAAAAACATGGATACCAAACTTTCAACTCTATTACAATCCAAGTTAGAAAAGATTATAGAAGATGTGTCGAAAACTCATAAAATCGACATTATCTTGAATAGTAAAATTAATGATGTTATTTCGGTTTTTTACTCGACCGGAAAAGTTAATGTAACAAATCTTGTGGTTAAGAAACTGAATAAAATTCTACCACATGTAGATTTAGAAAAATTGAAATAAACACGGTTACCATATCCGAAAAACGCAAAAAACGCTTACTCTAATGTTTTTTAACGTTTTCGTATGTAAAAACTGTCGGCCGCAACATATATAGCTTATCATATATCATTATTTTATTATCTAACAAAGTGATTTAATCCAAAAATTGTTATAAAATGCTATTTAACTTAATGGTGGTAGTATGGTAATTTACCATGACGGATAGTATCTATAATTTTAAAGCAATAGAGAATAAGTGGAAAAAAATATTTTCAAAATACAAAGTCAAAAATAGCGATATAACAAAAAAAAACAAAAAGTATATATTAGAAATGCTCCCATACCCTTCTGGCAAATGTCATATGGGACACGTCAGAAACTATGTAATAGGAGATGTTATTACTAGATATTACAGTATGAATGGGTATTGTGTGATTCATCCAATGGGGTGGGATTCTTTTGGTTTACCAGCAGAAAATGCTGCTATTCAATCGCATTCCCATCCAAGAACATGGACAGAAGACAACATAAAATGTATGAAAAGTGATTTGCAAAATCTTGGATATATGTATGATTGGGAACGCGAAATCTCTACATGTTCAAAAAAATACTATGCACTTGAGCAGAAAATATTCCTCGATATGTATAAACATGACCTTGTATATCGCAAAAAATCATACGTAAACTGGGATCCTATTGAAATGAGTGTTTTAGCTAATGAACAGGTTATAGATGGGAAAGGTTGGAGATCCGGCGCTACCATTGAAAAAAAAATGCTAGAGCAGTGGTCTATTAGAATAACCAAATATGCCGATGAATTGCTGGAAGGTCTTAAAGATTTATCAGAGGACTGGCCAGAAAATGTTATTAAAATGCAGGAAAATTGGATAGGAAAGTCAGAAGGTGTTGTTGTTAATTTTGATTGCATAGATGTTTATACGACGAGACCAGATACTTTGTTTGGGGCATCATTTATTGCTCTTTCTCCAGATCATCCTATATCACAAGAACTTTCCTCTAATAACGATGAAATTAAAAAATTTATAGATGAATGTAAAACTACTATGACGTCGATGGAAACTATCGAAAAAACAGAAAAAAAAGGAGTTTTTACAGGAATTTATGTAAAAAATCCTATTAAATCAGATAAAAACCTTCCTGTTTATATAGCAAATTTCGTTTTAATGGATTATGGAACGGGTGCTGTTTTTGGTTGTCCAGCACATGACGAAAGAGACTATGAATTTGCTGTAAAATATGGCTTAAAAATAGTCCCAGTTATTGAGAATTCCAGCGATAAACTTCCATATACCGGCGATGGAGTCCATACAAATTCAGATTTTTTAAATGGGTTAAATGTAGCAGAATCCAAAAAAACTATGATAAACTACCTAGAAAAAAATAAACTCGGTACAAAAAAAACTGCATACAAACTTAGAGACTGGCTTGTTTCTAGACAGAGATACTGGGGCTGCCCAATACCCTTTATTCATTGTCCAAAATGTGGAATAGTCCCCGCAAATGACCTCCCTATTCTTCTCCCAGATGATGTATTGTTTAAAAAACATGGAAACCCACTCGAGCACCATCCAACATGGAAACATGTTGAATGTCCGGTATGTAATGATGATACTGCTCTGAGGGAAACAGACACCTTAGACACATTTTTTGAATCTTCTTGGTACTTTTTGAGATATCTGGATAAAAACAGCAAAGATCCTGTCAATAGAGAAATTACCCAAATTGCAATGCCTGTTGATTTATACATAGGAGGAATTGAACATGCAGTTCTTCACCTATTATACGCTAGATTTTTCACGTTAGCCCTTCGAGATATGGGATATTTTTCTGGTATATCCCATCCATTCAAAAAACTTCTGACACAGGGGATGGTCTGCTATAAATCATATAAAAACGATAAGAATGGAGAATGGTTGTACCCAGAGGAGGTCAAAACAGACTCAAATGGTAATTTATGCGATAAAAATGGCAACTCTGTAACAGAGGGACCTTTTGAAAAAATGAGCAAATCTAAAAAAAATCTTATAAATCCTGGAAAAATTATTGATTCACACGGAGTAGATGCTGTTAGATTATTTATAATTTCAGATACCCCACCAGAAAAGGATTTCGATTGGAATACGGACGCGCTTAACGGAACATATAGATTTCTCAAAAGAATATGGAAATTATTTAATATAGTCAAAAACCTCCCTGAAAATGGCGATATTAACCCCGAATTACAAAAAAATACCTATATATATATTAAAAAAATTTCAGAATGTATCGAAAGTACAATGCTAAACAGGGCGATTGCTTATGCCAGGGAACTCTTTAACGTAATTGAAAAAACCCCTGATAGATGGGCGTTCATAAAATTTTTAAAAGCTATTTGCCCAATAACCCCATTCATTTCTCATGAAATTTTAGAAATTTTAGGAAAAAACGCCGAAAAATGGCCAAAAATCAACGAAAATCTAACAATAAATGACCGTATTGTAATTGCTATTCAGATTAATGGTAAGCTTCGTGGAAAGGTTGAGGTCGCGAATAATATAGATGAGGAAACTCTTAAAACTATAGCTTTAAAAAAACTTAAGATTAATGAAAAAAACACAAAAAGAATTATAGTAGTTAAAAATAAAATAGTAAGTATCGTATTGTAAACTGAATATAACAATAGAATTCTTGTCCTTGGAGAACATTTTTGAGATAATCCTGTATGTGAGTTTTGAAAAAATATAAATATTAAATTGTTTGATATCATAGACAGTAGAAAAGTTATCCATTTCGTGGGGATTGGGGGGATTGGAATGAGCGGGCTAGCTGAAATACTCCATTCTCTTGGTTGCACTGTAAAAGGGTCTGATAAGATTCGTTCCCCAAACCTAGAGCGTCTTGAAAAACTTGGGATAAAGATATTTATTGGTCATAGTGAATCAAATGTTGTTGACTCGGATATAGTCGTATACTCTTCAGCTATAAAGGAAGATAATTCAGAATTGACATATGCAAAGCATCACAAAATTCCTATCCTTGCCAGAGCAGAGATGTTATCGCAAATTGTCAGGTTCAAAAAATCTGTCATAATTGCTGGTTCTCATGGAAAAACAACAGTAACATCGCTTTCTGCTGCGTTACTTGAAATGGCGAACTTCAATCCAACTGTTGTGAACGGAGGAATTATAAACGCCTATCAAACAAATGCAAAATTAGGCAAAGGAGATTGGGCAGTTGTTGAATCGGATGAATCCGATGGCAGTTTTGTGCACTTTTTTCCCACAATTGGCATAATAACAAATATAGACTATGAACATATTAATCACTATACCAGTTTCGATAATCTTAGAGCGGCTTTCGGGAACTTTATAGGAAATATACCGTTTTATGGGTGTTGCATAGCATGTATTGATGATCTTAACGTTTCGGAACTTATATCGAATATATACGATAAAAAAATCATAACCTATGGTATAAAAAGTAACAAAGCTATGTATAAGGGGGTTAACATCAGAAAAACAGATTCAGAATCAATTTTTGATGTAGAAATCCAAGATAGAAAAACCATAACTGATATCAATATTCCTCTTCTTGGGGATCATAATATAAAAAACTCTCTTTCTGTCATAGCAATGGCAAAAGAAATTGGAATTGATGATGACGAAATTATTAGATCTACACTTGCTGGATTCACTGGAGTTAAGAGGAGATTTACTCACGTTGGTGATATAAATGGGGTTAAAATTATCGACGATTATGCACACCATCCGACGGAGCTTATTGCCGTTTTGAATGCAGCATACCAGGCAACTAATGGGCATGTTGCGATAATATGCCAACCTCACAGATTCACAAGGCTTAATAGTCTTTTTAATGAATTTGTGAGCATATTACAAAAATCCGATATTAGAATAATAACCCCTGTTTATAAGGCTGATGATACAGAAATAGGACATCTTAATTCCGATGACCTTTACGAGGCTATTTCAAAAACTACAAGAAAAGAAACTACATTTTTTGCGAATGATGAATACGATCTGGAAAATATCATCCTGTCTCTAATAAATGCCAAAAAACTCACAAAAGGAGATATAATTTTGTTTACAGGAGCAGGAAGCATAAGTAAATGGGCTTATGATATAGTTTCTAAAAATGGTAACAAGTGCGCAAGTTAGTGTTTTTTGTAGGATTTTTTATTTGTGTACTCCTTTTTCTTTTTTCGGGTATGTTGATTGGTTATTATATAAACGAAAAAGCTCCAGGCATAAAAGAGATTAGTGCTCCTAACCTTAGGAGTGCTTCTTTGAAAAAAAACACAATCATTGGGGATATAAAATCTCCGGAGAACAAAATTTTAGATGACCAAAAAAAGTATCGGGTACCATCATCAGCAACCTCTGACTAACTCCAGATTTTACAACATATTATTACCCCAATTTATATAACTATTTCAGTTAACATTAGTATTAAGAAAAACACCAAACACCTTGTAATTCCTTGAAATATTTTTTAAAAAATCAACCTACTGCCAACTAGCGCGAGTATAAGCTAGGCAAATCTAGATATCTCAAAATATTTAAATCTCTATAAACTAAGGGGAATACGGAGGAATTTAGCATAATCTGGCCACAAAAAACTAGATCTATCGAATATATATCAGTAAAATCTCAGATAGAAAATCGCATATTGATAGAGCATGTAAAATGCTGCAAGAGTTAGTACTGGAAATCTTTTCTGAAGAAATACCTGCTAAATACCAAAAAGATGCTCTAAAAGATTCTAAAATTTTAATGAATAAAATCTTGCTCCAATACGGAGCTGGTTTTGATAAAATTGAATCATATATATCTACAAGAAGAGTAGCTTTACATGTGACGGGCTTATTGCCCAAAACACTTGATGTAAAAACCTTAAAAAGAGGACCAAAATTATCTGCACCAAACTTTGCAATTGATGGATTTTTGAAAGCTAATAATAAAACGAATAATGATTTATTAGAAAATGATGGATATTTTTATCTAAACGTATTAACCGAAGGAACCAATATAAAAGAAATTCTACAGGAAATTATCGAACAATTTATAGCGGAGTTCCCATGGAAAAAAACAATGCACTGGTATGTGGAGGAAATAGATGAATTAAGCGGATTTTGGATTCGACCTATAAGATCCATACTATGTATATATAACGATGAACCAATTAAGATTTTTATTAAATCAGTTGGGATACATACCAGTAATATCACATATGGACATAGGTTTCTATCGAAAAACCCTATAGAAGTTAATAGTTTTGAAGATTACGAAAAAAAACTTGAAGAAGCTTATGTAATGATCGATTACATGAAAAAAGTTGGATATATAGACATAGAAATAGCAAAAATGGCGGCAGAAAAGGGAATTTCTGTAGAAAAAGATGAAAATCTGTTATATGAAGTTGCGGGTTTAGTTGATTTTCCTTTTATATATGTTGGAACAATAGAAGAGAAATTTATGCGTCTTCCGAAAGAAGTTTTGTCGACTTCTATGAAGGTTCATCAAAAATATTTTACTTTAACTTACCCAAATGGGGTTATAGCTCCATTTTATGGAACTGTCACAAATATTCCTGGGACAAAAACTATGTTTGATGGCTTGGATCGGGTGCTTAGGGCAAGACTGAGTGATGCTGCGTTTTTCTTTAAGGAAGATACGGAAATTTCTCTCGATGCTTTTGCCCAAAGACTTTCCAGTGTTATATTTCATGAAAAATTAGGTACTATAGGCCAAAAAGTTGACCGTATGCTTTCAATCGCCGAAACAAAAGAAGAAAATAGAGCAATATCACTTTGCAAGGCAGACCTTGTAACACAAATGGTCAGCGAGTTTCCAGAGCTTCAGGGAATAATGGGAGCTATATATGCGGAATATCAAGAAGAGGATCTACTCGTGGCAAATGCTATTATGGAACATTACAAACCTAATGGAGCAAGCGACAATATGCCATTATCGAATATAGCGGCCAGAATAGCATTCTTCGATAAACTGGATACTATAGTCGGTTTTATAGGGATCGGAATATATCCGACAGGATCTAAAGATCCATTTGCTCTACGGCGTTGCGGTTTCAGTGTTATTCGCCTTATTTGTGATAGTGAATTCAATGTGCTAAATGGGGAAAAATTTTCATATTTTGTTAAGGCAATTTGTAATGCATATTCTGAACAAGGAATAGCAATTGAAAATGATGCTGCTAAGAATATTATAAGTTTTGTAAATGATAGATTTAAGTCATATGTCGAGGATAAACTCGCAATAGGCTACCAATTTATTGATACGATCGTTGAATCATCTGACGATGAAGAGGAATTCGATTATAAAGAAGCAATGGAAAAAGCCAAAAAACTAGAGGAATTTTCTAAACATAAAGATTTTGAAATAGCTCAGAATGCATATAAAAGGGCCATTGGATTTATCCCTGAAACTATTCCAAAAAATACAGGAGAAATGGTGTTTGAAAGCGAATATTTGACAAAATTGCATAATTTTATCGAAAAAAACCAAAATACAGACTTTGAAGAAATGATTGAAATATCAAAACTAGTTTTAGATGCTTGTGATAATGTATTTATTTTGGATAAAAACAAATCTATTAGAGATAGTAATATTCTTGTTTTGAATAATTATGTTAGATTAATTAAAAAAACAGTTGGAGGTATGGTGTATACAAAATTGAATCCTCAAAGAAATTAAGAAAGTTGTATAATGTTAAGTTCTGTTAACAGAATTCTAGTTTTAGAAAAGCCAATGTGCTATCTAGCTTTTTACATCTCATCGAGAGATTTCTGTTTTCCTTAGTTTTTTTGAAAAAATTCTCGACTCTATATCTCCATTTATAAATAGTTTCATAGTTAAGCTAGTTGAGGTGGAGATCAATAAAAACGCTAAAACCCGTGTAATTCTTTGAAATATATTTTGAAAAATTAACCTATTGCCAATTAGAACGAGTATATCAAAATTGTATTCAATCTTTCTGTTTTGCTTATTCGGAAACCCCATAATATCGTTGCTCTTTAGTAAGTCCTAAAAACTGATTTGTAGCTAACTTGGATGAGCATAAATCAATAATGAACAAACATTTTCCTCAGATCTGGATGTTCTACAAAAATTATACCTTGTTTTTCAAATATTTCTCTTTCATACCAATTAGCATTAGAATAGACTATGGTCAGGCTGGTGGCGAAACTGTCTTGGTTATTGACCTCGCTGATCAAAAACACACCTTTTGAGAGTGTTTGGCTGTATATGTGATAGTATATTCTATGCATATCCATCTCAGTAGAAAGCTTTATCGCAAAACTGTCAAGTAAGATATCAAACAACAACGATTCATTGGAGGCTAATACGCTTGCGTCTTTAAGAATAAACTGACTTTTGATTTGGATAAAAGTATTATCATAGCTATCAAAAATCTCTACTGAATCACGCCTAAGAACCTTCTTTATAATGTCTTTTTCGTATGAAGATAGAGTACCCAACCTTATTAGTCTCTCCTTCTAAATTTATCTAAAGATATAACATTATTTAAATCTGGTTTTAGCTTATTTTCGTTATCCTCAACAACAATAGCAAAATTAGGGACAAGTTCCATATTAAAATTTTCCGTTGGATCACTAACAGAGATGATTGATGAAAAAGGAATATACAGCGTTTCATCATCATGTTCAAAAGCAAGACTTACTGAAAAACCATGATCCCCCACTTCTAGATCCCAAAACTCATGTTGAAGAACTATAGTCATTTCGTCTTCAAAGTCTTCGAAAAGAATATCTGATATATCAACTTCTGGATGCCTAGTCGCAAACGTCACATAAAGATGTTGTTTTTTATAAAAACCATTTTTTGCTACAATCTGGAGAATATCCCTTACTACCCCTATACGAGACCTATTAAACATATCATTGTAATCAATTTTCTTTAACAACACAGCCGAACAGACTCCAAAAAAACATGTGAGGCATTCTGTTGCCCGGGGCCCCACAAAACCGCTTACTGAAGATACACAAAAAGTGCGAACCTAATCCCTATAAAGGATAATTAAGAAGCCTTTTTTGCTACAGCTTTTCTGTTAAGTTGAGCTGTTCTTCTACGCCTATTATTTTTATTGGCATTTATTAAAATTGCCCGATAACGGTGGTACAATGCCGAGCAAAAAATACGCCTTTAGCCCATATGTCGAACCTATTTCGCTCCCATAATTTATATGACGAATACATCTACTGGTGGAAGCGCCGGGTACCGCCCCCGGGTCCATAATGTTTATTACGCGAATCGTTTATTGCCGTAGTTAAAAATACTTCTAACGGTCTAGATTGTACTATCGCTTTCAGTTTTTTTCAATATGGTTTTTATTATTGTTTATAGACTTCTAGAAAAATTTATGCCCAGTTCTTCTGAATATAATTATCCCTTCTAAACACAATAAAAAAATTAGATCTTTTATTACGTAGTAGTTATCGTTAATTTTTGTACTCATTCCTTAACATAAATAATATTACCCCCCTTTTTCCCCAAACATTAACTCTTTTTTAACCTCTTAATGATAGAATATAATTATAACATATTAAAAAGGAAACAAGTTTTATGAACAAGTACATATATAAAGGGTTTATCATATTAGGTTTATT
>JAIRWI010000033.1 GCA_031269095.1 Holosporales bacterium | reverse complement strand
ATAGGTAATCTGACATTCTACTATCTTAATACTAATGGTAATCCACTATCCTTACCTAAGTTAGCTACTATTATAGGTACTCAGATATTCCACTCTGCAAAAACAGGAGCTATAGATCTACCTGCTCTAACAACTATTAATAGTAATAAGACATTCTACAATCTTAAAACTAATGGTAATCCACTATCCTTACCTAAGTTAACTACTATTACAGGTGGTGATGCATTCTACTATACAACTACAGGAGCTATAGATCTACCTTCTTTAACTAGTATTACAGGTTATAATATATTCCATTATCTTAAATCCTCTACTCTAACTCTACGTACTAACTTAAAGATTAGTAAAACTAATGCTAATAGTGCATATGATAACTTCTACTTCTGTTGCTATGAATTTCAAGGTGATACATTTTTAAACCTTCTATATAGTACAGAGGACGGTACTACAAGTGGAACACCTATAACAGAAGTTACTCTTAACTTAGGTACAGAACCAACTTCTCCAGATGCAGCAGTTGCTGGTAAATGGAGAATGAATGCTGGTGAGTTTCTTACTAAGCTTAAGACTATAACTCTTAGACCTGCAGAAGAGGAAATGGTTATACCTGATGTATTTACTGTTAAGGGAGCTCCATGGAAAAGCCCCCTTGCACTAGATGATGGTATACTGAGTGATGGTGTATATACTTGGACAAAACCTTCTACTTAGTAACAAAGGTGGTATAAAAACACATGTTATTAAATTCTATACCAAAAACTAGACTCTTTGTCTAAAATTAAGATACAATATTATTTATGTATTGCTTTTTTTTGTTATGGGATATGGAGATAATTTTTTCCACCATCGCTTTTGTAGTTTTATTCTCCATTCTTGTAGCAGTTCACGAACTTGGACATCTCATAATCGCTAGATGTACAGGAACGTCTGTTGAGATTTTTTCTATTGGATATGGACCTGCTATATATGAAAGACTAGATAAACATGGAACAAAATGGAGATTTTCCCTTATTCCACTTGGCGGATATATAAAAATGTTAGGGGATTCGGATATAACCAGCGTTAAAGAGCATATTCCAAATGGGGTAAGTGAAGAAGATATGCAAAAAATGTCTATTCATAGGAAAAAACCTTGGCAAAAAATTTTGGTTTCGGTAGGAGGGCCTTTAGCGAATTTGCTCTTCGCCATTATTGTTATTTTTTCTCTAGCAATGATAAAAGGAATTCCTATTTACACAAACGCTGTGAATGTGGTATCAGAGGATTCTCTCGCGTATATTTCTGGAATAAGAAATGGAGATAAAATTGTAAAAGCAAATGATAAACCTATAGAAACTTTTAATGAAATTAGAGACGCTATAAAACAAAATATTGGAAAAAAAATATCAATAGAATTACAAACAGGTGATTTAACTAAAAATATAGATATAAAAATGTACAATGATGAAAAAACTCCAATCTCGTCCCTAGGGGTAACTCCAAGTAAAACTACGTACAAAAAAACCACCCCCAAAGAAGCTTTACTTAATTCATTCGTTACTACATATGTTATAGCTTTTGAAAATGTAAAAGCCATAATGCAGGTAATATGCGGTAAAAGAAGTACTCAAGATATGGCCGGGGTTATTTCTATTTTCAAAATAGCATCTAGTAGCGCTGAATCCGGTTTGTTTTCTTTTATCTGGATGCTAGCTACTCTTTCGATAATACTTGGAGCTGGTAACCTCTTGCCAATACCTGTATTGGATGGGGGGGCAATTTTTATATCAATGATCGAATGGATAATTGGTAGGCCAATTAATAAAAAATTAATTGATGTTATATTTTTTATCGGGCTTGTGATTGTTTCTGCTTTGATGCTTATTGGGATATGGAGCGATCTTTCGAAAATTAAGTTTTTCAAAACAATTCTGTCTATGGTGAATATGTAGTACTATATGGTATAATACTAGCCATTATAAGTAATCTTACATCGTTTTTTATGAAAAGGTATAGTGTCGGTGGCGCAGTTGGTGAAGTATTGAATAACTTTATACTTTTACAAAAAGATATTACTGAAATAACCGGCCTCCATAGCACTGTTATTTCTGAAGTAGAAAAAACTTTAATAGTCAAAATAATGCAAGCAACGCGCCATAATAAAAATAAAACCGCAAAAATACTTGGTATTAGTCGAAATACGCTTTCTTCTAAAATAAAAACTTTAAATATTAAGGAAGTCTAGCCAATATGTTTAATTTTATACTGAGCTTTTTGGGGCTCAGAATATCTGGTTTTAAAAGACAGAACAGTTTTTTAATGTTTGTAACCAAAATCAGGCAATCCAAGTTTCTCAGGAACTCTACAACGTATTTTTTCGCAGTTCTGTTCTCATTATCAATTTTTCTTGGCAGTTACTACGAAATAAAACTTATAAAAAATTTTTCAGAAAAATTATCAGGTCTGTGCATACCTACTAAACTATTTGCAAATTATTTGGTAGAATTTCCAACGACAATATCTGAATATATATCTAAAAACGAAAGCTTAAAAAATAAAATAGAATCACTAAAAATAGAAAATAATAAGCTAAAAACTATGCTTGTTAATGTAAAAAGTTTTGAACAAGAAGTGAATGAAATGAGAAAATTCCTGGATCTTAAGTACTCTATTTCTAATTATAAGGTAACGGAAAAAGTTTTGGGTTTTGATAAAGGAATATATGAATCATTCATTTTAATATCTGTAACCCATGATAACGTCAAAGAGGGATCTGTCGTTGTGTCGAGTGATGCGCTGGTTGGAATTGTACATGATGTACAACAACAAAACAATGTTGCAAGAGTTAGGCATATATGTGATCAAAAAATCAATATTCCAGTACGTTCTCAATCCGGAGAACACCTCATCCTGTCAGGAGATGGTAAGAATAAGATGGTTTCTAAAGAAATCAAGAAGCAGTTTGCTAATACCCAGAGTTTTTTAAACAAAACGGAGATACTTTTTACATCTGGAGAAGGGGGAGTTTTTCAAAATGGAATCCCGGTTGCAACTGTTGATGGGTATTCAAATTCAGTAATTCAGGCTACCCCCATAACAAATCTTGATGATCTGAGTTTTGTATGGATAATTGATCCAGTTATCACTAATTAGGTTGATAAAGTAAATTGATTAACAACGAAAAACTGAACATTTTTTTTAAAATCACTTAATATATAAAAAAGCCTCATATCCAGCCAGCTCGAATCCATGTGGTATAGCTCTTTACAGATAGAAACTTTTACAAATTTTACATTCTAGATTTCAATTTACGTGTATCATGTTTCTGTTTTTATATAACTTTTACTAAAAACGATGAAAGTAGCTATTCTAGGTGGTGGAGAAGTTGGATATGAGATAGCGAAACAACTCTCTTTTGAAGGACATGATGTTTCGGTAGTTGAAAACGACAAAAATATATTAAAAAAAATAAGCTCAGCTTTAGATGTAAAACCAATATTTGGGAACGCAACTGATGTGGATATTTTAAAAGAAGCGGAATTGGATAATGCAGACACCTTAATTGCCGTCACCTCTTCAGATGAAGTAAATCTAGTCGCATGCCAAATAGCGAGTTTTATGTTTAATGTAAAAAACAAAATTGTAAGACTAAGTAATAAATCATATCTTGAAAATCGTTCATTATTTGATAAAAATAAATTTGACGTGAATTTTATAGTTTTTCCTAAAGTAGAGCTATCATCTGTTATAAAAAAAGGGATTTCAACTAGTGGGGTAATCGACAATATACCATGTCTAGATGATAGGATCCGTGTAATCGGAATAGAATGTCCCAAAAAGTCTGTGTTTACTAGTGTTCCTATAAAATTTATGCAAAATATTACGAATAATATAAAGTTTGTTGTCCTTTTTATAGAACGAAACGGAGTTTCATTTATCCCCAAGAAAAACGATATTCTTATGGAAAATGACAAGATGTATTTCGCTATTAAAAAAGAGGATCAAAACGATATTATAAAACTTCTGAAAAACTCGGATATTCCCCCTCCTAATTTAGTTTTTGTTGGAGGAGGATCTATAACTAAGGAAATAGCCAGTTCAATTTCTCAAGAAAACCCTGATGCTTCTATAAAAATTATCGAAAAGGATATAGAAAATGCAAAAAAAATATTCGAAATACTCGATAACGTTGAAATATTACATGGAGATTCCTTAGATTATGAAATTTTAAATAAGTCATTTTTAGAAAATACTGATGTAGTAATATCAACTACCAAAGATGATAAAGTTAATATATTAACCTGCCTTCTTGCGAAAAAATATGGAGCAAAAAGAGTTGCTGCAATGGTCGCTAATGTAGCCAATATCCCAATTCTGCATTCACTTGGTATTAATACAATATTGGATCCCAAAAAGGTTGTTGTATCCAAAATACTACACTATATGAGAGGGGGTGATATTGAGAGTATTTTTACATTCTCAGAAAACTTGTTAGAAATCTTCACAATCAAAGTTTCTGATGAAAGTCACAGCATCGGTGCCATTATTGAAGATATATCGTCCAAAAACAACATATTTGTAGCTGCCTTGCTTCGAGGGAAAGAGGTTTTTATCTTTCCCAAAAGAATGGTAATAATTGCAGGAGACAAATTGTTGCTAGTTATAAGAAAAGCGGTAGCTCATAAAATCACCACCTTGTTTGAAGACATGCCTGAATATCTTTTGTGATTCCCCTTTATAATTATTGTGCTCTTAAGTTTATCCGTGTTAAGATAATCCCTATTAGGTCGCTTTGTATTAGTAGATGAATAGTGAAAATTGAAACAAATATCCCCAAGAAAAATGCTGTAATTATTTCCATAATTATTGCTTGGTCATTTTATATGTTTTCGTATATAGCCAGGGTTGAACCCGGGGTTATTGTAAATAATTTCATATCTGAATTTCATATAACCTCTTCCACTGTAGGTTTCATAGTCTCCATTACTTATATACCTTATGTTATTTTACAAGTTCC
This sequence comes from Holosporales bacterium, assembly GCA_031269095.1. GTDB lineage: Bacteria > Pseudomonadota > Alphaproteobacteria > RUG11792 > RUG11792 > JAIRWI01. The sequence goes on along the minus strand of JAIRWI010000033.1, from coordinate 25,190 downwards.
AGCAGGGATTATAGTTGATAAACTCGGAGCTAGGATGGTTATTACCTTAAGTGGCATACTTTGTTCCTTAGGAACTATTGTCTTTGGTATGGCATTAAACGTATTCGGTCTGGAACTTGGAAGATTTTTGATAGGGGTCGCTGCTGCCTCAGCTTTTATTTGCACTAGTAAAATAGCTGGGGACATGTTTGATAGAAGTAAATATTCTCTTCTTATGGGGATATCTATGTTTATGGGGTGTTTTGGTGGAATTTTTGGTACCGCTCCAACGGCTTATCTTGTTTCTATCATAGGGTGGCGTCATGCAACGTTTGTTATTTCTTGTGTCGGAGCCCTTATTACTGCACTCGCGTTCTTTTTTATAAAAGAGAAGAAAATCGAAAAAAAGACCGGTGAAAGAAAAGGCGAGATATTTAAGGGAATGAAGATCATAGCATCAAATCCGAAGGCATGGATTTTGGGCTTGTATGGGGCTATAACATATCTTCCATTAAGCACTGTAGCTGAGCTTTGGGTTGTTCCTTTTATGGAACTTAGGTATGGTTTAAACACTCAAACAGCTGCTTTTGCTTCAATCGCTATTTTTATAGGTTTTGCTCTAGGTGGAATTATCGCAGCATACATTTCAGAGTATATAAATAGCTATAAAAAAACGATAATAATTTTTACAGTTGGCTTATTAATCACTCTATATACTGCTCTTTACAATGATAGCATCTCATTTTTTATCACTTTAGTAATACTGTTCTTTAGCGGAATCTTCGCTGGGGCAAATACACTATGTTTTACTCTCGCTTATGATGTTGTCCCAGACCAATATGCTGGAACTTCAACTGGATTTGTAAATGGACTTATTATGGCAAGTGGAATTATATTTTTGCCAGTGCTTGGAAAACTTTTGGATTTTTTCAGAAATGGTATGGTCGGCAAAAACGGAGAACCAATTTATAGCGTATCTGTATACAGGAGTGCATTCCTAGTAGTCATAGCCAGTACTATCGTGGCAATAATTGCAGCATTTTTTATAAACGATATCAAAAAGAAACGTGCAAGTAATTCATAAGGCAATTAAATTACTACAAGAAGGAGAGGTCATCGCTGCCCCCACAGAGACGGTCTATGGTCTCTTCGGGGATGCGACCAGTGACATTGCAATACAAAAGATTTATAAAATTAAGAAAAGGCCATCTTGTAATCCGCTTATTCTTCATGTTTCATCTATTGAAATGGCCTCTCAATACGCAGAGATTTCCCAAGAAAATTGGAAATTTATAGATCTTTTTTGGAATTCTTTGAGACTTCCAATAACCTTTATCCTTCCTTTTAAAAAAAATTCTGGAATCTCAGAACTTGTAACGGCTGGCCTTTCTACAGTTGCAGTTAGGAAACCAAATCATGCTCTTTCCTATTATCTTATAGATATGTTCGGCAAACCTTTGGCAGCACCAAGTGCTAATACATCAACAATGGTTAGCCCCACCTCTTATGAAATGGTTGTGAATGATATTGGAGATAAAATTCCTCTCGTAATAGACGGAGGAAACTGTGAAGTAGGAATTGAATCTACAATTCTAGACATTACCCAAAAACCTTATACAATTCTCCGCCAAGGGGGAACAACTCTAGAAGATATACAAAAATATATCAAAGGTAATGACGATAATAGTCTCCAAATTGCAGTAAAAAACGAAAAAAGTAGTATTAAAGCTCCCGGTATGATGAAAAAACATTATGCCCCTGGAATTCCTCTTCGTATGAATGCTTCACACCCTTTCGAAAAAGAAGCTTTCTTGGCATTTGGGAAAACTTACGTTAATTATGATTATAATCTATCAGAAAATGGAGATGTATCTGAAGCAGCAAAAAACCTGTTTTCTGCTATTAAAAAATTTGATAATCCGAATCTATACAAAGGAATTGCCGTTATGCCAATTCCAAATGAAGGAATTGGAGCTGCTATTAACGACAGACTTAAAAGAGCATCTTTTCACGAAAAAGGGAAAAAAATTCTGCTAATAATATTAGATGGATTTGGTATATCCGAAAATATTTTAGGAAATGCAACCCTAGAGGCAAAATATATTCAAACCCTATTAAAAACACAAAAAAGTTCCAGACTTTCGGCGGAGGGGAGATATGTTGGTTTGCCGGATGGTCAGTTTGGAAATTCCGAAGTGGGGCATATAACAATCGGAACAGGAAGAATTGTAAAACAGAAGTTATGCAGAATTAACGATTCTATAAAGGATGGAACCTTTGATCAAAACCCTGCGCTCTTGGAGTTTTTAAGTAAAACTAAAACATGTCATATTATGGGGCTTTTTTCTGATGGTGGAGTGCATTCTCATATATCACATTTTTTCCATGCTATTAAAATACTGCGAAAGCTTAATATAGATATTAAAGCACATCTTTTTTTGGATGGAAGAGACGTCTCTCATGATGATGCTTTAAAAACTCTAAAATTAGCAGTAAAAAACAGAGATATCATCCTCGAGGAAATAGCGACAATCCAAGGGCGGTTTTATGCAATGGACAGGGATAAGAGGTGGGATAGAACTAAAGCTGCATATGAAGCCATTATTGCTGGGAAACACCAGCATCATAATAAGATAGAAAACCCTCTTCAATGGATAGAAAATTGTTACGAAAATGAAATATATGATGAAGAAATTTTGCCATTCGTTATGAAGAGCTACAATGGGATTGTATCTGTTGAGGATGATTCATTTTGGATGCTGAATTTTAGAACTGATAGAATTATTCAGCTTCTTTCTATGATAAAACAAAAAAATCTTTTAAATATGGTTAATATAAACGAAGAAATTGATACTAGATCATTCATCATGTTTCCTCAAAAATCTATGAAAAATACACTAGGCGAAACCGTTTCTGTGAAGGGATTAAAACAACTACGCCTTGCAGAAACCGAAAAATATGCCCATGTTACATACTTTTTTAACGGTGGGGGGAATAATATCCAATACGAGGGCGAAGATAGAATATTAATAGACTCTCCAAAGGTTGCGGATTATTCTCTAACCCCAGATATGTCTTCTTCTAAAATCACAGAAACATTGCTACAAAATTTGGGAAACTACGATCTAATAATAGTAAATTACGCCAGTCCTGATATGATCGGGCATACCAATAATTTTGAAGCAACAAAGGAATCAATTAGGTTGCTGGATATACAAATTAAAAAAGTTGTAGAATATGCAGTAGCCTTAAAATATGACATTATTTTAACCTCTGACCATGGTAATGCAGAAAATATGCTAAATATGGATGGGACAATTTGCAAAACACACACAAATAATCCTGTACCTTTTATATACATTGGAGATGCCTGCAAAACTGTTATAAATGGAGAACTTATGGATATTGCTCCGACAATACTTAGTTTACTAGATATAGATAAACCTGAAGATATGTCGGGAAAGAATTTGTTATTGTGATCTCTAGGAACCTGCAAAAAAAAACACTGCACCATACCCACAACAACGTTAACAAAACTGGATAGTTTTTTAAACCAAATTTCTTGAATTTCCAGAGGTCTTTTGTCCGTCTAAAAATCAAATAGAAGAGGTATAGTCGTATAAAAAAAAAGAGAGTTCCTAAAACCCTGTGGATCCAAAACCTCCTTCTCCTCTTCCAGTTTGATGAGTGTTAAATTTTGAAATTTCTACAAATTCAGAATCATCTTGGTATTTTACAATAATAAGCTGTGCTATTCTTGCCCCATTTGCCACAATGAAATCACTCTCTCCATGATTTACGAGGATACATTTTATTTCCCCACGATAATCTGAATCTATTATTCCGGGGCTATTTAATATAGTTATACCAAACTTTAAGGCAAGACCAGAACGTGGACAAACCATCCCAAAATATCCTTCTGGTATAGCCAATGAAATTCCAGTATCTATGAGCTTTCTTTCTTGGGGCTTTATAGTGACTGAACCGTTAACGTTTGCGGATAAATCAAAACCAGCACTATGAATCGTCCCTTTTGTAGGGAGTAAAACAACTGAATTATTCCTGATTAGTCTTATTTTCATTACTTTTTTCCTTTATCTTTTTTAAAAGATCTGTATTTTTTAAGAATTTTGAATAATTTTGTATAAAAAACCTTTCGGCTCCATCAGCATTTATATCTACTATCTTCAAAAAAACTTCATTTGCTTTGGTTATGAGATTAGTTTCAGTAGCTAACATACATAGGAACCAAAGTTTTTCCAAATTATTATCAGAAACATTTTTTGTGATTATTTCTGCATTTTCCAAGGTTTTCTCTTCTTCTTTTAGTAAATTTAATAAATTTCTATCAGGATTTGCGTTAAAACAATCCGCAATCAAGCTGATATTTTTTTTTGTATGTTGAACTAATTTGGCCACAATTTCAAAGCTTCCTGGATATTCCCTATTATACGAAACTAATTCCCTAGTATTTTCGCTTCGAATCGCTTTTATACCTAAATATTTTTTAGTAAATTCATTAGATAAATTGTATTTAAATTTTCTTGGATCGAAATTTAATGGAGTATATTTAATCAAATCTAAAAGTTCATCCTCTACTACATTAATATATCCACAAAATTTACCGAGTATAATATTAATTAATTTAACTGCTCCGTCTATATTATTATTTTTTATAAAAAAATTAATATTATCCTTTATTTTATAAACAAACAATAATGTATTATTTTTTTTATATTGTTCAATATCAGAAATCTGATCCAAAAACAGTGCATCTTTTATCATTTTATATTTATCAGAAATTTGAAGATTTTTATGGGTTAGTATCATTTCTGTTAGTCTTTTTTGTTCTTCAAAATCCCTTTTTTGCTCCTCTATTTTTATTAATGACCTTACAGTTTTTAAAAAACTTCTTATAATCGAGATCACAAAAAGTACACATATTAAAACGATTAACAAAATATTTGTTGGTAAATCTGTTTTGATTTCTTTATATTTAAAATAAAAAACTCCAACATCGTATTTTAATACACTTATAAGAAAAAGAATTACCACACTAAGTGCATAAAGGAATAACTTTTTAATAAATCTCATCTTTTATATAGAAAACTTTTTTTCTGAAATTCTATGATACAATGGACAGATTATTATTTTAACTAATAAAATTCGTATCCTTGAAATCCGCAGCTTTTTTCATAGTTTATAACTGTACTAAATTTACACGGGTAATGCAGCGAGATCAAAGGGGGAAAGAGTTATATAAAAGCTCGATTAGAAATAGGAAGTAAAACTCTGTAAATAATATAAAAAATTGGGATAAATATGCGAAATTTCATAAATACCATACAAAAAATCGAATATAGTGGAATATCTATAGATACACGTACCCTCCAAAAAGGAGATATATTTTTTGCAATTGGAGATAGAGGACACAGTTTTGTCGAGGAAGCATTTTTGAAAGGAGCAGTTGCTGCCGTTGTTACAGCAACTCCCGAGTACGCTATCTGTAATAAAAAAACAACAAAAATGGAGTCACTTATTATAGTTCGAGATACTCTCGAAGCTCTTATGGAATTGGGATCTTATATCAAAAGTCATTCATCTTCGAATACTAAAATCATTGCAATAACCGGCAGCGTGGGGAAAACAACAACTAAGGTCTGGCTATCGGAAATTTTAAAACACAAACACAGTGTATTAACTGGAATTAAAAATTATAATACTATATACGGTCTCCCGATATGTTTATCAATGTTGAATAAGAGCCACGAATATGGAATATTCGAAATTGGCTCTAACAGTATGGGGGAAATAAAAAAATTATCAACTTATCTCAAGCCAGATATCGCTGTTATTACCAATATAAAAGAATCACATATAGGAAGATTTGGAACTAGAGAAAACTTAGCTACTGAAAAAATATCCATAATTGATGGGCTTTCCGAAAAAGGAACCATAGTTTTTGGAAAAAATTGCGAATTTGGAGAAAGTATTATTAAAAAAGCCATAGAAAAGGGAGTAAAAATCGTTATTTTCGAAACAAAAGATTATCAAAAAATAGAACAACACTATAATGAAGTATGTTCTTGTGTTATGGCAATACTCGTCGAAGCAATCGGGCTAAAAGAAAAGGAGTATCTCCCATATATTAGCGAACTAAAACCACTTCAAGGAAGAGGAGCCATCGAAACGTATAGTTATAACGATAAAACTTTTAAGGTTATAGATGATACTTATAACGCAAGTCCAAGTTCTATGTTGGCTTCACTGAGTTATCTAAAAAATACAAAAAATCGTAACAAAAAGATCGCTATTTTAGGGGAAATGAAAGAATTAGGAGATTTTAGCTGTAAATATCACAAAGAAATAGCCAAAAATTTAAAAAATATAGATATGGTATTTTTTGTCGGATCATTAGAAACTCAAAAAATTATGAAAAAATACTGCAAAAATACATTTTTTGAAATCAATGAAGAATCTATAAAGCAGATACTTAGTTTTGTTCAAAACAACGATATAATTCTGATAAAAGGCTCGAGAAGTATAGCTCTTGAAAAAATCTTAACTTTTTGCAAAAAATAGCCAAATCATTTGAAGAAATTGATCCTGCTATCCAAATTTAATGTATAATTTTCGATTATGGTCTCTTTAAAAAAGAATTGAGAAAAAATATTATGAAAAGAAAAAAACGTGGCAAAAAAAATGTTTTAAAAGAGCTTTCAATTGGCAGAATTCTACCAAACTTAGCGACTCTCCTCGCTCTTTTTGTGGGATTAACCCAGATTAAATTTGCCCTGAATGCTAATTGGGAGTATGCAATACTTGCAGTTGTGGCAGCGGCCATCCTTGATGTTTCAGACGGCAGGCTCGCACGGATGTTAAATGCTTGCAGTAGATTTGGAGCTGAACTTGATTCCCTTTCAGACCTTGTGGTTTTTGGAGTATGTCCTGCTGTAGTTGTATATTTATTCGCCCTATCAAAAATCGACCGAATTGGCTGGGTTGTGTCAGCATTTTTTGCAATATGCATAGCTCTTAGACTTGCCAGGTTTAATGTTCAGGATATAGAAAACGTTACAACAGAGCTTTCCAAACGGGGATATTCCGTTGGTGTTCCTGCTCCCGCTGGAGCTATATTATGCCTTTTTCCAGTAATTTTATACAATGCATTCGAGATGGAGATTTTTAAAACCCCCTACATATGCCTTACCTTTTCGGTTATAGCTAGTCTTTTGTGTGTATCAAAAATACCAACCTTCACCATTAAAAAGGTACATATCAAGAAAAATTCATATAAAGTATTCCTTTTATGCATAATGATTTCAATGAGCATTACATTTATATACACATGGAAAGCATTCAGCTTAGCCATCGTAGCGTATATGATTTCGATACTAATAAGTAATAATAAAGCTAAAAAAATATTAGACAAAGAATACAATAATGCAACATTTGATACTTAATAATTTCAGAAATTATGCATACTATAAAATAAACATAAGCAATACTGTCTATATTTTAACTGGAGCGAATGGACAAGGAAAAACAAACATTCTAGAAGCTATTTCTCTTTTTTCAGGAACCAGAGGTCTTTTACATTCAAGATCTGATGAGATGGTGAATTCATTTACCGATAAAAACTTTTGGAGCGTTTCGCTTCTATTGGATAACATCGATTTCACTATCTCTTTCAAAGAAAATCGAAAAATATACAAAGTTTCAGAAAAAAATGCTCCAAACTTAAGTGAATTTTCCAAAATTTTTTACATTCTATGGATGACTTACGAAACCGATAGACTATTTGTAGAATCACCAGCTAATAGACGTAATTTTATTGATATGTTCGCACTCTCTAAATTTCCAAACCATCAAAAAAATCTAAAAACATATGAAAAACTATCACGAGAACGCATTAAAATTTTAAAACAGTGTTCTGGTACGGCGTCTAACCAGGCACATTCTAAGTGGCTTGATATATTGGAAAATCAGATTAGTTCAGTGGGAATAGAAATAGCGAAAGCCAGAATTAGTATCTCAAAAAGCATAGAGAATGGTCAAAATTATAGTAATATCGATTTTCCAAAGTATCATAATAGGATTATCGGAAAACTTGAAACTGATAATATGGATTTAGAAAAGTATAAGATAGAGCTCAGGAATAGGAGACAAAAAGATTTTTTTACTAATTCGACTACATATGGCCCAAATAAAAGTGACTGGGAAGTTATTCATATCGGAAAAAATATAAAAGCAAATATGTGTTCTGCTGGGGAACAAAAAATTCTACTTCTTGGAATTTTTTTGAATTTTCTCTGGGAAAATATATCAAATGATAGTAGAAACTTAATTCTTCTTTTAGATGATATTATTGTGCATCTGGACGCCAGTCATAGCCAAATTTTGTTTAGATATATAAAAGACATGCTGAAATTTTTTGAAAAGAATGGTAGAAAAATTATGGTCTGGTTAACAGGGACTAATAAAACATTTTTCAATGAACTTAGTGATGTCGCAAATTTTATAGAGCTATAAAACACTTATGGGAAGAAAACAAACTGAAAGAAGACTATTTACACGAAGAGTCTTTATTATAAATAGTATAAAAATCTTTCTTGGTATGGGCGTTGTTTCGAGATTAGCGTATTTACAAATTTTTAAATCAAATCATTATAAATTGCGTTCTGATAAAAACAGAATAGTTACTACACAAATTTTGCCAGAACGTGGAAATATATTGGATTGTAAAGGTAACATTATTGCAACAAACAAAAGTTCATATTCTGTTAGTTTGGATTTATTTGATATCTCAAAAGCCGAACGCAGCACTTTTGCCCAAAAAATCATCGATTTTGTCACTCTTGATGAGGAAACAACTAGTAAATTAAAAAACATTGATCAATCCAAAAATAGATTCATATTGCTTGAAGAAAATGTAGATTGGAAAAGACTCTCAACATTTTACATGTTATCTTCAAGAGTCCCTGGTATTAATATAGAAAAAAGTTTAATTAGGCATTATGTCAATTCTGATATGTACTCTCATATTACAGGGTACACCGGTTCTCCGACAGTAACAGATATCGAGAATTCTGATAATGTTTCAATCAGACTCCCCACTGCAAAAATAGGAAAATGTTGCATCGAAAAACAGTATGAAGAAAAATTATTTGGAACCTCAGGCATAAAACACACAGAAGTTAATTCAAAAAGACAATCTGTAAGAATACTTGAAGAAATAAAAAGTATCCCTGGATCTGATATACATCTAACTATTAACAAAGAGCTTCAAGATTTTGTATATAAGAGATTATCAGAAGAAGAAAGTGCTGCATGCGTTGTTATGGATATACACTCTGGAGCTATTCTAGCTTTTGTCTCTTATCCAGGGTATGACAGTAATATTTTTAACACAAAAATCGACAAAAAAATTCTGTCAGATTTGTACCACAATCCATATAAACCGATGATAAATAAGATAATTTCCGGTTTATATTCTCCAGGATCTGCCTTCAAAATGATTACTGCTCTTGCTGCTTTATCGAAAAAAATTATAACAAAGCACACCAGATTTAACTGTTCGGGAGACTTTCATATAGGAAACTATAAATATCACTGTTGGAAGTGGAAGTATGGAGGGCATGGTTCCCTTAATTTGGAAGAAGCCATAGCACAATCGTGCGATGTTTATTTTTACAATCTAGCTATGTTACTTTCCCCTGAAGAAATTGCAAAAGTTGCCAATGATTTTGGACTTGGAATTGAAACTGGGATCGATATTCCAGGAGAAAAAATGGGGATTATTCCAACAAAGTACTGGAAAAAACAGCATAGGAGGGAATCATGGACAAAGGGAGATACCCTAAATATGTCCATAGGACAGGGATTTATGTTATCTACCCCTATACAACTCACACGCATGATTTCGATAATGGCCAATGGATTAAAGCCAATCACTCCATATCTTGCAAAAATTAATGAAAATTATAATGTTAAAAATCTACCATATAAAAAGGAGCATATAGACATTATATTAAACGGTATGGACAAGGTCGTAAATGGCCCTCAAGGGACTGCGAGACACTCAGCAATCAGCGATGACGTCCATTTTAGATTTAGCGGAAAAACAGGTAGTTCCCAAGTCGTCCACATAACGGATCAACAACGTCGCGAATTTAAAACTGTTTCAGATGACTATTGGAAAAAGGAACATGCTATATTCGTTGGATATGCCTCTATAGATGAAAAACCAAAGTATAGTATATGCGTTCTGATTGAACACGGAGGCGGTGGTTCATCAAAAGCAGCGCCAGTCGCTCGAGATATATTTTTAAAATTAAAGACACTTGTATAAGCTCAGCTTCGTGTATAAAAATGCATATAAACTCTAGTAAAATAGATATATAGCTGCTTCAGTTAACATTAGTATTAATAAAGAAGCCAAAACCCTCTGTAATTATAAGAAATATAGGTTTAAAAATCACCCGTTTACTAACTGGAATGAGTATAAAACTATATAGTTGTTTTAGTTGGCTTATAATGCTAAACCCCCGTGTAATTCCTTGAATTATATTTTAAAAAATTAACTTATTATAACCTCAGTTTCGTATAAGAAAGAAAGATTCCCTATAATATTGAAGCAAATAATCCTATTACTTTTGTGCTAAATATCTAACCTCTTATATAGTGAGTCATCTAAGTGTAGCGGTTGCAAAGCCCTTATAGGGTAAACTCCTCATTTCCTTACACAAAACTGAGGTTAAGTTAATCTCAGATTTTTATATATAGTCGTTCAAGTTAACATCAACAAATACACCTAAAATATCAGTAATTTTTGGGATAGATTTTAAAAAATTATTTCTTCGCTAACTGGAGTGAGTATATAGAGTAGATTTTTTTCAGAGATTTAAGGAACACAGAAAGCTAATTATAGTTTTTTAGCATTGGCTCTATTAAAGTTAGAATTTTATTAACAGAGCTTAATACCAAGTAACTCAGGTATATACAATTAAAGAGTTACCTGCTTTTGTGGGAAATTTTACTCCACATTAAGCAATATTCATATATTTTCCCCCTACTTATTCATTTTTATAAAAAAACTTTATAAAAATTGAAAAAATTAATAAATTTTTAATCTTTATTTTGTAGAATTATTTATGTGGTAGGGAAATCCAGACCATAACAGAGCTTAGGGGAAATGAGCTTGGGGAGGTTTGTTTCTTATAGGAAGACATCGTTGTTTTAAATACTGTTAGGTATGTAAAATGTATGCACTTACGCGTAAGTTATACTCACTCTAGTTAGCAATATGGGTTAATTTTTTAAGTTAGAGACACCTTAGAATTACATAAGTTTGGCATTTTTGTTGATATTTGAAGTCAAATGAATCAACTGTATTATAAAAGGTCAAATACGTTAGAGAATTTACGATAAGCTTTGTGTGATAAAAAATCCAACTTTTCTCATTAGGTGTGGGGATAACAAATAGTTTCTATACTCACACTAGTTGGCAATAGAGTGATTTCTTTTAGCTACTTCCCTTGGGATTTCAAAAAGAAAGAATTTACGTTTTTGTTTGTTTAACTGCTAAGTTAGCAACGCATATTATTGTGATAATGACGCAATTTACAAATTTTTCCCAATTTACCTCGCATTTGAGCTCTTACATCAAGATCTTTGCATTTACAAACTAGGAAATATACGTGCTGACATTTTATCCAAAATTGAGATTTAAAAGTAACTTCATTTTGTCTAAATCAAAATTATCCTAGAAATAGGATATTTGAATATATAAACTTTATATACAACGGTAGAAACAATTGGTGATGCGGGTGTTGGATCATAGAAAAAAATCTCTGCCATTATTTGCTTTATGGGGAATAAACCTATTAAATGATGAAGTATATATTTCTGATGGGCTGAGAGATTTTTTAAAAAAGTCTTCTAACATTATTACAAATAAAAGTTTTTTGTCTGAGACCAAGAAACTACTTGGTAATTTTCTAGATAAATCCTCGGTAGATATCACAAACCGTGGAGAATATCAAAAAATAATAGGCGATTATAATATCGTTTTTAGATATGACAAAAGTACCGGTGTTTTTACACTATATATGATAAAACTATATAATCATCCAGATATTTTGGATGATTTGCCCATTTACGTATGGGAAAGGGATGATAATCTAAAAATTAAATATTGTAACAAAAAGTACGCCGATGCGTTAAATACGGACGTTAAAGATGTCATTGATAAAAACATAAACCTGCTTAGTACAGATTTAAATTACTATGAACAACAATCTCTTGAAAGGATTGCTATAACAACTGGTAAGCCACAAAAAAAGAAAAAGCACATTATCATAGAAGGAGAAAGAAAACTCCTAGAGTTTACAGAAACCGGTAAATCTTTAGGCTTTGCAATTGATTTAAGTGAAGAAGAAAAAATTTTAAAAGAATACGAAATTTATAAAAAACAGACTATAGATACGTTTAATTACATATCCTCTTCTATCGCTATTTTTGATATGAATATGAAACTTGTTTTTGTAAATGACGCAATGATAAGACTATTTTGCATTTCTGAATCGTATATGGCTCATGATCATTACATGTCTGATATTCTTGATTTTTTAATAGAACAGCAAAAAATAATGCCCACAAACAATTATCCAGAGTTTAAAAAGAAAGTTAGTGGATATTTTAGAGAAATCGTCTCACCATACCATACATTTATGCATACACCAGATGGACGTTCACTTAATATTGTTATATCTCCAAATTATGATGGAGAACTTGTATTTATTTTTGATGATATAACTGAAAAAATTAGTCTAGAAAGAGAGTATGAATCGCTAACTGCAATTCAAAGAGAAACGTTTGAGCATCTTCATGAGGCAATTTTAGTTTTCGGTGCAGATAACAGACTGCGTATGATAAACATCTCTATAAAAAAAATGTGGAACAAAGCTAATGAAAAAACGTACAAAAACGTGCATATCAAGGATTTTTTCACTGAGTCTGTTTTTCTTTTCCCGAATAAAGATGATTGTGAATCCTGGATATCGCATGCAATTAATTTAGGAGAAAAAAGAGAGGAATTTTTTGGGGTATTTGATTTTAAAGATCGTCATATAGATTATGCATATGTTCCACTTCCAGATGGACTCAATCTCATACGATTCATTGATATAACCGATAGAGTAATTCTTGAAAGGACATTACTTGAAAAAGCAAAAATTCTAACTGAAACTGATAGATTAAAATCTGGTTTTATAACCAATATTTCATGTGAATTAAATGCCCCTATTAATACAATCGCGGGATTTATAGATATTTTAGTTAATCAATATTTTGGGGAAATAAATGAAAAACAAATGGAATATTGCCTTGCCACCAAACAAGCGATTAAAAAGCTTTCAGAAACCATAGAGGCAATGTTAAATTTAGCTACTATGGAAGCTGGACAAATGAAAATTCAATATAAAGAAGTTAGTGTCTTTAAACTATTTAATGAATCTATTTCTCTTTTTACTGAGACAGCGAAAAATAAAAATATAACTATAAATCACTATCTTACTGATGAAAAATTAAATATTTTTATAGATGAAAGATCTATAAAACAAGTGATATTTCAAATAATTAATAAATTCTTAAAAATTACCCCAGCTAACGGGGAAATAGTTATATTATGTAACTTTTTAGAGGAATTTTCTGATTATATTGATATTTCTGTTCAGACTACAAAAACAGAAATACTACCTGATGAGTTTGAAAAAATAGAAAACATACTGCATGGTCGTGGAAAGAAGGAAGATAGAGATGCATTTAGTTCTACAGACTTTGGTATAATGTACTCTAATAACGTAATAATTATGCATAACGGTAAGATGTACGTTAGTTACTTTAATGGTAAAGACGGAATTGAAATTGGATTCCGTATTCCTTCTAAACCATTTTTTATATCAAATTCTAGAAAAAATATGGATTTTATACAAATAGGTGAGGGACGACTAGGGTCTTCAGAAACTTTAACCCTAAGACATACTAGAATCAATAGGCAATAGGTTAATTTTCTAAAACATGTTCCAAGGGATTTTGGGGGAATTTTTGTTAATACTGAAATCAAATAAAACAACTATAATGGAGAAAGAGAGACCAAAACACTCAAAAATTGATCGTTTTCGGAAAAATGAAAATCCGAAATACGGAATGCTCCTGAACTTTTCCCATACATAAAGATAATCGTTGATAGAGAGAAGAAGAAGGAACTGTTTTGGCTCACTGCTTCTTAGCAGTTTCACCTGATGAAAAATGTAACGGAATCTCTTGCTGGAAGAGTCGCAATCCTGAATCTGCAAGGCCTATCTCAAAGCGAAAAACTGCAAAAGATCTCAGATGAGCCGTTTAATACAGAAATAAAGAAGCAACCCCCTAACATAAATGCCACAAAATATATAAACTTATTTTAAGAGGATCGTTTCCTGTTTTATTTGACGATAAGAACACGTCATGGCGGTTGTTTTATGACTCATATCTCAAGACATATATAGAACGTGATGTTAGATCTATTATAAATGTTTCTTCCGAACACAATTTCTTGAAGTTCCTGCAGATAATAGCGGCCAGAACGGGAAGCTGCTCAATTACACAGAGATATCAAAGGAGATTAGACCTCTTTCGAAATTGCAATAACAATTAGTAAGTGGTATAAAAAAGGAAACCTTTAAGTAAGGATATTAACGTGATTCCGGTTGGAGCAATATGAGATATTTTTAGATTAAGGACTCACAGAAAGTCCAATTTATACACTCGGTAATGAGCCTTGTGATATATGATGCGCGATCGTTTCGATAATCGATATAGTAGGCATGTTCCCATAGATCGATAACACATATAATTTTTGGGTTGGTTCCAATTGGATTTTCTGCATTTGCTGTATTCACAAAAGAAAGCTCTTCTCTTTCCAAGACGAGCCATGACCAACCACTGCCAAACATAGTATTTGCAAATGATATGTATTGATTCAAAAATTCTTCGAAAGATCCAAACTGATTTTTAACTATGCTTTTTAATTGCCCGAAAGACCGGTTTTCAGATGCCATTAAGCACTTCCAATAGAAATCATGATTGAATAACTGAGCAGCGTTATTAAATATTTTTCGATCATTTCCTCTTGATTTAATGATGATTTCTTCGAGAGTTTTCTCTGCATATTCTGTGTTTTCTATCAGAGAATTCAAAGTATTGGCGTAACCAGAATGGTGCTTGTCATAGTGAAAATCAATTGTTTCTTGGCTTAAAATCGGAAAAAGTTCCGTGTTGCCATATGGTATTTGAGCTTTAAAATTAGTCATAATGAACCTCGATATTTTAAAAATGACCTCTCATTATATGCCAGTTTACGAGAATATACGGCATAATCACACTCCATTTCTCAACTAATCTTTCGAAGCTATATGTTGCATTTGCTGGGCTGGTAGATGGTAATTTTGTAATTTCTATCGAAATATGTTCAGAGCAATATTTTTTGTACAGCTTATAAGCTTTGTCTCCATTGGCAAATATCTGCTTGATATTAGAATGACTCAAAATAATAAATAAATCAGTCGGAACAACATTCGTTATATTACTATCGCTTGAGCTAATTATGCTGCAGCTTTTGATAACATCCCACAGAGCTATTTTATTTTTAAATAACATATGTTTTTTATCGTCAATGCTTATCGGAATTTGTTCAGTTTTTGTAAGATACACAAGGATTTTCCAGAATCTATTTTGTGGATGGCCGTAGTAAAAACCATATTCTCTGGATTTCTCTGAAGGAAACGAGCCAAGAATCAATATCTCAGAATCTTTATCATAAACAGGTTCGAATGGATGGGATAAGTTTTTCATTTCAAGATCTCTCTTGCATCTCAAGTAGTTGTTTCTTTATGTCCAATCCACCGGCATATCTGGTAAGATTTCCACGTGAGCCAATAATTCTATGACACGGGATAACTATACAGATTGGGTTTCGGTTACAGGCCAGTCCAACGGCTCTGTATGCATATGGAGACCCAATAGTTTCCGCAATATCTTTATAGCTCCGTGTTTCACCATATGGTATTTTCAGAAGAGCATTCCAAACAACTTGTTGAAATTCTGTACCATAGAGTTTCAGATTTAGGTCAAACGCTTTTCTCTTCCCATTTAGATATTCAGAGGTTTGCGTATAAGCTTTCTTTATGTAAGGAGTTTCTTCTCCATCTAAACAATTATTTCCCAAAAAAATCTTGCTTATACAATTGTCACTTTCTCCCTCTATCGTTATAGGCCCAATCTTTGTATTGTAACAATACATGCTAATCACCTCCTTAAACTTCTCTCGTAAAAGAACATATACTGCTGAACGATCCCAGCATACTTGGAAAAACGGTTAACATCAAACTCTCCATTGTATTGTTTTTCGATAATTCGATTGATCCAAACATCTCTTGGAAATGCCTCTATTTTATGCAAGCCGAAGAGAGCTATACAATTGGCCACCTTATCGCCAATGCCATTAACCTGTTTCAAATATTCTATTGATTCCTTGTAATCCAACATTTTCAAATGTTTGATGTCAAATTTTCCAGAAAATACAGCCTTTGCGATATCAACTAAATATTTAGCTCTATATCCAAGTCCAATTTCCTCGAAATCTTCAGTTGTATACTTAGCTAGGATATCGGCCGAAGGGAAAATAGCTCCGTATAGAGCGCATAATCTTTCGATAGTATTTTTAATCCGTGGAATACTGTTTCTTTGAGAAATTATAAAAGACACCATGACCTCCCAAACGTCCTGCCTAAGCATTCTGAGGCCAGAGCCATATTGAACTGCCCTTAATAAGTATTGGTCATTAAGCTTCAAAATAGAATTTTTGATCTCAGCGTAATCCCTCTCTATATCAAAATAATCTATCCAAATCTTCTCATATTCATCTAAAGAACAGTAAAAAATACAAGTATCTTTTGTCTGTTCAATCTGTAGAACTTTACCAAGAGCCACAACCTGCCACAAAGTCTCTCCTATTTTATTTACTCGAAAACATTGCCCAGAATTAGCTATCTGTTCTATACAAAAATCAGGAATTTTTACACTTACCATAGCCCACTCTATTTCCGATTTTGTTAATTATAATGTATACTTAGTAAAATTGGGAGCACTTCGTTTGCTCCAATTTTGGGTAAAAGATTGTAAAACTACTAATTAAAAATGTTATTATCGACAACAATGGCTTCAAAATACTACTAAATCAAGAAGGTATACACGAATTAATCAAAGACATAACTTAAATAAATATAAGTAATAACACATTAAAGCCAGAAGATTTGTGCATAGCTTTTTAGGTAACGCGCCGCAAGCAAAGAGTCTGGATAACGACACCGGACGGCAGCGATTCGATATTCAAAGAGATAAAGGTCGACAATACACTCCTGAGAGCTCTTATTAAAGCTCACTCAGGGCAGAGAAAGCTTGGTCGTGGTAGTTTTGCTAGTCTAGCTGAGCTTTGCAAATACTACAAAATCAACGACTTATACGCTAGCGAAATCATGAATCTCAATTACTTGTCACCTAAAATCAAGGCGATGATACTGGACGGCCAACAGTTAAAGGGACTGAGATTGCAGGATATTTTGTACGATGTCCCGATCTTAGGGAAAGAGCAAGAGGAGAAGTGGCTGGGGGTGAGTGATGGGACAGTTCTTTCTTAAATTAATCCTTGGGCAATTTGTCTTCTTCAGCAGAAAGTATTTTCCATGCCATTTCTTCATTGTCTGGATAAAAGAAAAGGAGTGTTTGTCCATATTTAGGCAAGGGGCCATCAATCAATTCTCTTCCCATATCGTCTATATTTTTTATATTCTCCATAATCTCTGCAAAAGTTAAAGGCATTTGATCTACCGACTCTTGATATGTGTAGTTTGGATGTTTGTTTAACAAAAGCTTACACGCTTTCTTACCCCTCATGCATAACTGAAAGTTACCACTAGATATCGCTCGGTGGTGCAAGCTTAATAGGCAATTAAATGCTACCTCTACGATACCATCTCCATAGATCATATCCTTATCAATTCCGCTTATTTCCGAAAAATGAGTCGCTTCATCTTCAGAAAATGTTGGAAGTAGAGTAGAAAGCATGCACTTAGTTTCTAAAGCCATTTCATCATATCTTGTTTTTAATTCTGCGGCCATTGTGTAAGCCTCCAAGAATTTACCTTCTTTTTCTAGACTAAAAATCACTACAGATTTTTCTCTAAGACTCCAACGAAGTTCAATATTCTCGATAATTGCTTTCTCATCCGGATTCTCAGAAATGATATTTTTGGGCTCCGATATCGATAGCTCGTCTTCTGAAGCGAAGCTGCTTTGCCCTAACAAAAAAAATGCAGTCCCAACTGTTAATAATTTTCCCCCAAGCATTTTGCCTTCCTAAGCTGATGTATATATTTATATTATTTCATATATCTCTTCCAGTTGTCCATAATTTTCTGAGACTCCGGCGCATATAAAAGCAATTTCTGCCTTTGTTCAGCATCGTGCAATGATTTTAAGTTGTCATATCCTAAATGTCCGTATCTAGGCTGAAAACTTTCTCCATATAACGAATAATCAAAAACATGGTCACATATTGGATCATAAAAGCTTTCATTTATATAACCAGTAATAGTTCTTAATTCCTCGTCATTTTGCCAGATATATTCTGGCAGTGTATTGGGAATACATACTTTATTGTTTTTAGGAGTTTTACTGACATGATGTAGTCCGTGAACAAACTCATGAAATATAGAGCCTGCTAATGTTTTAGGTTTTAAAACAACCTTATCCCCATCTAAAGCGTAATATTGCTTCTTGTTGACTTCGATTGGATTGTATAGATCTAAATTGATTTTAACCGCAAAATCAGTTGGCGAATAAGCACTCCCATCTTTATGGCAATTCATAAGATATATTTTTTCGTGTTCCTTTTTTTGTTCATCTTTTTTTTAGTTTTCAAGATTTTGAACATAGTATTTCCAACGATGTTTCTGCAAATATCGTCTAAAACTTTTCTAAAAATAACTTTGTCAGCCTCAGAATTTGTAAGCTTTCCATGTTTAGCGCTATCAAGCGATGTATCGATATCGATATCGATAATTTTATCTAGCATTTTCCTAACGTCCTCGTCAGAGATTGATGAAAAGATTGAATTTTCTGTTGGGTTTAGATGTACCTGCTGGGAATCATCTAGGAATTTAGTTGTATTAAACATAATGTTTACTCCTTGTAAAAAATTAGGTTATACGTATTTAATACGCGTATTTGTTAGTTTTTCTGTGAATTCATTCAGAAATATGAGACGTGATTATTTAATCAGCATCTCATATTTAAAGTTTGGCAGAACTTTTTAGATTTGTCAAAAATGGCCATATGTTAAAAACTCTTGAAATATAAGCGATTGGAGGTTTTTACAAAGTCACTGAGCCATTGAGAATACTGGCATTGGGATAAAAAATTATACCTTTTATATCCCAATTAGAGTGTCGATTTTAGTTACCTCCGTATCTCGCTAATTCTTGAAACAATTGAATATCAACGGTTACAGAACATCAGCGAAACGCGTGTCAACAACAAATCTTGAAAAAATCAGGTCTCTGGTCTCAAAATGGAAAGAATTAGGTGCGGACGCTGAACACCAGCATTTTCAAGGACAAAAGACTTCCGTATCGAAACGCGATTCGGTACGGACGTTTTGGAGATTCGGAAACTATTTTGGTCATTTTTGGCTTTTTTTGATATTTTTAAAAAAGTTCGGTACGGACGAAAAACCCCGTAAACCCCTACTACAACCTATCTCGAGACCTCATTCCAAACGGAGACTTTTGTGTTGTCCATTTTAATTGGCGGAGCGGAGGTAACAAAAACGAACTAGTTCCTCCACCTTGGGATTGTGGTGGGGGAAGAAAATACCAATCGATTTTTGAAGTGTCAAACCCCTTGATATGATAAATTGAAATATTGCACATATATTAAGACTACTAATGTTGGAGGAAGTTTCTTATAAAAACTGGGAATATTGCTATTTACAAAAATGAAGATGGAACAATCAAGATATCTGCTAAGCTCGTTGATGAAACTATTTGGCTTACTCAATCTCAGATAGTCGATTTATTCATGAGCAGTAAATCTAATATCAGTTAACATATATCTCAGATTATTGAAGAAGGGGAGCTCGATAATTCAGTCGTTCGGGATTTCCGAACAACTGCTCTAGACGGAAAAAATTACAATACAAAACACTATAATCTCGACATGATAATATCAGTTGGTTATCGAGTTAAATCAAAGATAGCAACAAAGTTTAGGAAATGGGCTACTCAAACATTACGTGATTATATTGTCCAAGGTTATGTTTTAAATGATCAAAGATTAATAGAAAAATCCAAACAACTAGAAAATTTAAAAAACACTATAAATCTTATAGAAGAAAGTATCTCTAATAAAGTTAAAAATATTGAAGAAGTAAAACAGTTGAATTATTTTTTAAATAAATTCTCAAAAGGCTTTGAATTACTTAATGATTTTGATCATGAAATACTTGACAAAGAAGGGAAAATAAAAGCAGTAGTTAAAATTATTAAAATTCAAGAATTCTTGAATATTATCAAAATAATGAAAAAAGACTTCGATAGTAATATTTTCGGATTACAAAAAGATAAAAGTTTGGAAAGTTCTGTTAATCAAATTTATCAATCATTAGGAAGTATAGAATGTTATCCAACAATTGAGGAAAAAGCGGCTATTGCTGTATTTAATAGTTAAAAATCATTCATTTATAGATGGAAATAAAAGGATAGCTGCTTCTTGTTTTTTGTATTTCTTAGGAAAGAATAAGATTTTAAAAAGCAAAAATGGTAATCCTATTATAGATAATAATACTTTATTTGTGCTCACTATTCTGTTTACCGAAAGTAAACCCACTGAAAAAGATTTAATAAAAAATACTATAATAACAGTTTTGAATAGAAGGGATTAATTAATTTTTGAGGAGTAATAAAAAGAAAGATATGATTAGTACAAACTCGTGAAGATAACTATTATTTAGCTGGATTAATTAATTGTGTAAGTTTTGGAAGAAGAACTGTACGTTGCAACACTTTTAAAGCTTCTATTGATACCTCTGTAGCTTCCCATACTTCCTGCGTTACTTCTGACTTTTTCTTTACATCTTCATAGTAATTAATTTCATTTTCCATCACAGGGAATGTAGGAGGAATCAAGCGGTGAAGTTTCGGATCTAACTTTTGTACCATATCGATTTGTGTTGTAAGTTCTTTTAAATTTGATACTGTTTTTTGAATTGATTTTTGAATATCTTCTATTTGTTTTTTCTTTTCTCCTTCAATAAAGTTATTAGCTTCTATTATTAACTTTTGTTTTTCTGCTTCGTAGTCTTTTTGCATTTGAGTTATTTTTATGCTAAAATCTCCTATTTTTTGTTTGGTTGCATCTTTTTCTCCGTCAAACTTACATGTAGATATTGCCTGGGCCAACGTTTCTGCTTGTATTTTCTGTCCTTGCACACTACGTTCAAAACTATCTAACTGAGCTGTAGCTTGTTGAACCCACAAATCTCCTGCCTTTTTTAATTCTCCGAGATTTTCTAGAGCTACATCTCTTTGTTGTCTCAATACCTTAGTTTGCTCTATTTGCTGCTGAGCTTCTCTTAATATATCGAGCTCTTTTTCTGTTTCTGAGACTTTTTTATGAGCTTTACTACTTAATTCAGAAGCATCTTTTTTAATTTCTGTCAAAATTGGATCAAATTGAGATAATGGCGTTCTTGTGAGTTCTGGATTTGGAGTCAATTCAAGCCTAGTAAATGATTCTTTTAACGCCAACAATCTTGATTGTAGCGTTTTTTCTTCTTTTTTGTGCCCCTGCAATTGCTTGTCAATACTTCCTTGTAAAGTAGAAATTTCTTCTACTTGTTTAAGAGAATCTCTAAGTAGCGCAGTTAAACCATCAATTTCTCGTTGTAATTCAGAATCATTTTTATATGGTTCGCTGCTTACAGTAAATTGCAACAAATGTTGTAATGAAATGGATTGTTCTTTAAGTTGTTGCCCAAAATTTTCGGTATTCGCTGTCATTTTTTGTGTATAGACAGTTATCTCTCTTAGAAAATTTTCTTCTTCCTCACTCACAGAGACTTTCTCTTCGGTTGTCGATAATTCATTCTCTACTAATTGAGATATTGTTAGCCAATTCCTCCGTGCTTCTTCGTATTTGCCTGATAACGATTCTACTTTCTGGAGAAAATCACCAATTGATTTTAATTTATGGCCCTCCCTTTCAAACATTTGTTCTAATAACAATATATTTGCTTTATGCGCTCCTCCGCATGCTTGATTTAACTCTCTTACCTCATTTAGCAAATGTTGCAATTCATCTCTAATTTGAAATAAGTTATGTATTTGTCTTGATAAAACAGATACATCAGTTATATGTAATCCGACTCCATCCAGCTGGCTTTTTATTTCTGACATTTCCCTAGACTTCTCCCTATTAATCTTAACAGTTTCGTGCAGAGAGCTTGAAATCGTTGAATCAGTTCTTAACTTAGTCAATTGTTCCTGAAGTTTTTTGATTGTACTTATTTCTTCCGTTATTTCTTTTACAGATACTTGTGGAAGTAATTTTTCAAACTCACTACTCATCTTGTTGGCTTCCAAATGAAGAGAAAGTAGAATGTTAGAAGTGGCATATTCATGCAATGTTCCTAATGTACATGGAGATTCAGAAGTTATACCACAAAGAAACTTTGTTAATGTAAAAGGCATAACAGAAGACGAAGAGCTGGAGGAGGACGAAGAAGAACTAGACGAAGACGAGGATGAGCTAGAGGAGGAAGATGAGGAAAATTGTCTGAATCTATGTTTCAATAGCAATGGTAATGTCTTAACTGATATAGGATCGCACAGTGTCATTTTGCTTAATACTTTCCTTCTTTCTTCTTCAGGCAATTCATCATATGCAAACGTTCTGTCAGGGAAAATTGTAGACAATTTCAAGCGAAACAATTGTGAATTATTTTTCGCGACTTCAAAAGCTATAGGTAATATGACAGTATTAGTAATACTAGGAACAAATGTGTGGTATGCGTTACATATCATGGTGAAAGGAGGAGCTCCAGCAAATGCGAACAATGCTTGACTTAAAATATCATCTGCGCTTGTAAATATCACTGGCATTTTGCTATATAAAACTAGATTTGCCGCTCCGGCTTTTTCCTTTCGAACAACACAATTACTTTTCAAAATAAAACTTATCAAAAATTTTAAGAACACAGCAGGATTTAAAGATTCAGAGCAAATGAAAAAAACACTTTTTTCACTTATTAAAAGAGGGTTCTCTTCATCTTTTTTTTGTACAATAACATGATTACTTTCCAAAGAATGTGTTATGCAACTCAATTCAGATCTTTCAATTTGTTTCTGATCAACTGCGAATGCCGGAACAATAGTTTTTGCTAAACCCTTTATTGCATTTTCACCTGAAGCAAAATCCAAATGTTCTTTCTCACCAAATACAGTATCAATTTTCCCTTTGTGTGGTTCCTTACCAATATCGATAGATTCCCATAAAAAGAATGATCGTGTTGAATCACGGTCAATACTTCTGGCGAGAGACAATGTTTCTCCATTATTCGACGATAACTCGAGATGTTGTTTCAATGCTGCATTTTGTGATAATCCTAACATGGACTGGAATTTTGAATCATTACTATTTATCATTTGATAGGCTTCTAATAATGCAAGCATATCTGTGTCTTTAGGAAGCCCATTAGCAGCAACTACTTCTGCAGCAAAAGCCGAAGCTGATGATGATAGTTCTACACCGGTGCTAGATGAAGAATGCGCAACATAGATAGAACAAACGATAACTGTAAAACAAAACAACGACCTACAAAGAATTACCATAACTACCTCATCTTACCACTCAAAATACTATTTGTTTAAAAAAACATATAATGTACCAGAAATAAAACTTACAAGTGCTATGCGTGCACTCACTACGTTTGGATCTTG
This sequence comes from Holosporales bacterium, assembly GCA_031269095.1. Taxonomy (GTDB): domain Bacteria; phylum Pseudomonadota; class Alphaproteobacteria; order RUG11792; family RUG11792; genus JAIRWI01. Next base: position 1,116 of record JAIRWI010000033.1, on the reverse strand, counting down.
CAAAAGACGAGAGTATACTACTCCAATTTCATATCTCATATCTTCTTCTAATCTGCAGTATGTTTTAGATAATTTAGTTAGAGTTTCATTCCCAAAATTTTGCCTAATTGCAGTAAAAGAAGTTTCATCTGGAATATTACCAATTGGTGATTCAAAAACAGTTTTCGGAGTATATAAAAAACTGATTAACGGAGTAGAATCTCCAGATTTCTCATACGATATCAAAGGCAATTTCTTTAAAATATCCTCGCCAGCTAACACTTCACTAAAAGTGATTACTCCTACTACAACAAATCCAAAAACTCTTTTAAACATAATACACCATGTAATTTAAAACTTACCGATCCCGAATTCTAACATATTTCCATTAAATAATGACTCGTATTTTCACAATACATCAAAATAGTTAAGGAATTATTAAAATTTGAAATAATTAGCAATTATTTTATCTAAAAGTTCGATATTTTTGTTTGATTCTCTTAGTTTTCCGGTTCGTGGAGCATATTGATAAATTCCTCGAAATTATTGGCGATGAAAGAAATCCTTTTTGAATTGTCGTATACATCATGAGTCCACAGAATTATTGGAGGATTGTCTCCATCATGGTTTCTGTAATCAAAACATATGAAATCTCCTCCGCCAGTATCTCCAAAAGGAATTAGCCTCTCTTCGAAGTATATGTAATCATCTTCTGAATCATTTTGTCTCAGTAATCCATCTATGAACCATTTTATTTTCTGTACTGCTATAAAAGCTATACTCTCTTCAGAATTTCACCCTTTATCTTCATCGTAATATTTGAACCCTCTTACAAACACACTCGCTCCATTGTGCTATGTAATAAACTTTATATAGTTTTCAGGAAAAACAATCCCTAATTTGTTCAAAACATTATACAGCCGATCTATTGATACTGTTACATCATCAACTATAACATTTAGTCTTTTAGCTATTTCATACCCCATAAAGCGTCTCCTCCAAAATGTCCTGTATCAGCGTGTATTTTTTCAGGAACTAATTGCATTCTGCCAACATCTTGATGATGATGCCATGTATACCCATCTATTTTTTCAAGACCAGACTTTATTTGATCCCACTGTTTAGCTGAAAATTGAG
>JAIRWI010000029.1 GCA_031269095.1 Holosporales bacterium | reverse complement strand
ATATTTTTAGCTTAAAACAGCTGTTTTTAAAAAGTCAAAAAATAAAAATCCCCTTAAAATTTGGTATAATTATTTTTATATTTTGTTAGAGTTTAAAAATATAGAATTACTCACAACTTATACATTACATGAGAAATTATAATAAGTTTTCTATTTGGAAATTGAAAAATCTTCTGCTATAATCAACCCTTCTTTGTATAGAGCAAAACATAAAGGATTTTGGAAAATAGCGGTGGTTTTACGAACTAAATTTGTTGTATATGAAAAATGCATGTAAACATATAATACAGCTGTGCCCCCTGAGAAAAGCTATATTCAGGTAAACTGGATGAGAATAATCAGTACGCCGAATAGCCTCACAACTTTTAATGAATACCAATTCCATAAGCATCCATAACGGCTTCATGTAAACACTCCGATATAGTGGGATGCGGAAAAATGGTGCTAATTATTTCTTTTTCCGTAAGTTCTGCTGATACTATTACTGAAAACACAGAGATAAGTTCCGTAACATCGGGACCTATCATATGGGCCCCCAAGCACTCCCCCGTTTTAGAATCGAAGATAACTTTAACAAACCCCCCGGTTTCTCCAAGGACAAGTGCCCGTCCATTCCCTTTAAAATATGACCTTCCTATTTTAACTTTTATGTTATTTTCTTGAGCCTGGTGCTCAGTCATTCCAATAGAAGCAATTTCTGGATCAGAATATGTACAACTTGGTATTTTTGAGTAAACAATCGTCTGTATATCTGTTTTTTTTGCAATTTTTTCAGCGCATATCATCCCCTCTCGAGACGCCTTATGTGCAAGCCATGGGGTAGAAACAACATCTCCTATTGCGTATATATTGGGAACGGATGTTTGCATAAACTTATCAGTGATAATATTGCCATTTTCGCTGACTTTTATTCCTATTTTTTCTAGTCCTAAATCTTTTGTATTAGGAACAACCCCCGTTGCAACTACGCATTTATCAAATAATTCTATTGAACCATCACTCATTTCGACTGACAATTTGCCATCATCTGTTTCCAAAAATTCGCCAATTGTTGTTTTTAATTTAAATTTTATACCTTTTTTTTCAAAAGCTCTTTGAGCAGTTTTTGATATCTCTGTATCTTCATTCACAAGGATTCTATCCTGAATTTCGATAACACTTACATCACTTCCCATAGTGTTATAGAAGGAGGCAAATTCCACCCCAATAGCCCCACTTCCTATAACTAATAGCTTTTTTGGGCATTTTTGAGCGAGCATTGCCTCTGTCGAAGTCCAAATCAATCCTTTTTCGATTAATTTTTTAGGAATAATCGGTAAAATACGAGGTATAGCCCCCGTAGCTATGACTATATTCCTCGCAGTTACTTTATCTTTGTCATTAATAATCAGGGTTTTCTTATCAAGGAATTTTCCAATACCATTAAAAATAGTGATTTTATTTCTTTCCATCAATTTGTCCAGATTGGAATTTAAACCAGAGACGATTTCGCAAGATCTATTTATAACCTTTTCAAAATTTATACTCTCTATATGAGACTCTATGCCGAATTCTGCAGATTTTTCTATTATACGTTTTGTATGGGCAGTTTGTAACAAAGCCTTAGTTGGTATACACCCCCTATTTAAACAGGTTCCACCTAATTTTTTTTCCATTTCGATGATGGCGACCTGTAAACCAAGTTGTGCAGCACGAACAGCGCATACGTACCCTCCAGGGCCACTTCCCAATATAGCAATATCAAAAATCATTGTTACAAAAACATATCTTCTTCACCAATAGTGAAGTTTTCTAGGTCTTCATCAGTTTTTTCATCAGACGTCGCTAGCTGACTCCGTTGCTGTTGTTGTACTGGGGTGTTCCAGTCAAAAATACCAATAGGTCCATGAGGAGAAAATGTTGATATAGCATGTTTATAAACGAGTTGAGTATACGTCTCCCTCTTTAAAACAACAACAGATTGATCAAAGCATGAAACAATCCCCGTAAGTTTTACTCCATTTAACAAAAACATAGTAACAGGAACTTTATTTTTCCTTACATAGTTCAAAAAAGCATCCTGAACATTAATTATCCTTTCTGACACCATCATATATTCTAAATCATATTATTTTACAATTACATATCACAGTGTGCTCATAAATCAATAATTATGCAAGGAAAATCTATCCTCCTACTTCACTCATTATTTGCATAAGCCTATTGTATTTTGCAACCCGCTCCCCTCTCGTTGGCGCACCTGTTTTTATGTACTCCGCTGAAACCCCAACCGCAATATCAGAAATAGTTGTATCGCAGGTTTCTCCAGATCTATGAGATATAATTATATTGTATCCATGTTTTCTGGCATAATTAATGGTTTCAAGTGTTTCAGTCAGAGTTCCTATTTGGTTTGGTTTTATAAGAATAGCATTAGAAGCTTTTATATTGATCCCCTTAGCAAGTCTTTTAATGTTTGTTACATAAAGATCATCTCCAATAATTTGTATTTTTTGTCCGAGTTTACTATTCATAAGTTCCCAAGAATCCCAATCTTCTTCATGAAGAGGGTCTTCAATGGAAATTATTGGATAATTCTTAACGAGTTCCTCATAATAAGAGACCATTTCTTGCGAAGTTTTGCTTTCTTTTTCAATACAGTACATTTTATCTACGTACAATTCTGAAGCGGCAGCATCCAGTGCTATAGATAAATCAACACCCGGCTTGTATCCAGCCATCTCTATAGCAGAAACGATATAATCCAATGCTTCATGAGTTCCAGATAGGTTAGGGGCAACTCCCCCTTCGTCTCCGCTATTCGTATTTAATCCCTTAGATTTCAGATCCTGCCGAAGTGTATGATATACAGTAGAACACATCATGACATATTCATTAAATTTTGCTTCTTTAACTGGAACTATCATAAATTCTTGAATATCAATATTATTATCAGCATGAGCTCCGCCGTTTAATATATTCATCATAGGTTTTGGCAATCTTGAACAATTAGATATTCCCCCAATATACCTATATAGAGGCATACTAAAAAATGAACTCGATGCACGTGCTGCAGCTATGCTAACGGATAATATGGAGTTAGCTCCTAATTTTGCTTTGTTTTCGGTTCCATCCAATTCGATTAGTGTTCTATCTAATAAACCTTGATCGATAGCATCCATACCAACAATTTTCTTACGTATCACAGTATTAACATTATCAACAGCTTTTAAAACTCCCTTTCCCAGAAATCTTCGTTTATCTCCATCTCGAAGTTCGACTGCCTCAAAAGATCCTGTCGAAGCTCCAGAAGGGACAGAAGCAACCCCTACAAATCCGGATTCTAAAACAATTTCTGTTTCAATAGTAGGATATCCTCTCGAATCTAAAATCTCCCTAGCTTTAACGCCTTTAATCAATGACATATTTTTTATTAAAAATGGGAACAAAACTAGATAAAGATTATAGACATACATTTTTTTTTTTGATAGCCTAGAATTATAGCTAATGGCTTACAGGGGATTAACAAAATGAAAATTAATAAAATTATATACATCGTAGCGGCGATGATATTTATAACAAGCACAGCAAATACTGCTCCAATAGAACAAGGAGCTCCAAACAGTAATACAGATGGAACGCGATCTGATACAACTATAGACCAAGATCAAATATTAAGAGATAAAATTAAGGATAAATTTCCAAACTATTCTCTTAGAAAACAGAATCGTATATTTGAAAAAATAAAGGCTGATCCAGAAATGGAGGATATACTGCTCGGGTCTTCTGATAATGATAGCGATGATACTACATCTACTAGCAGCGACTCTACTCCTTCAATAACAGAGTCTACTTATATAGCGGATTCAGAAGAAAGTGAAGATTTGTCGTCTAGCGAATCCAGTGACACTGCTCCTTCCCAAATAGTTTTTCCTGATAGAAAATTACCAATACCAGAAACACTAGAAGAACCAGTTAGTGAATTTAGTTCCTATCCTCCTTCACAAACAAAATCTACTGAAGATACGGAATCATGGACTGGAGATATTTCTCAATTTGGCAAAATTAGAGTTACTACGCCTTCCCAAACAAAATCTACTGAAGAAAAAACGCCAATACCAGAACCATTTGGGGATTTTAGCTATATTACGCCTCCACAAACAGATTCTTCTTATAGAGAATTAAAAATATCCAAGAAGAAAAACAAAAAGGGTAAGAAAGGTAAGAAAGCTAGGAGATCCTATAAAAATGATTTCAGTGATTCTGGGAGTAACCTATATGATAAACCATGTTTAATTAAAAACACTTCTGATAGCAAAGCTTTTAACCCTATAGATTCTTCTTCCTATGCCCCAAGTTATGCAAGTTCTCCCGAAATCGATCTGTTATCTAAAGAAACTCAATCAATAAAGGAAGAAACCGCACGAGAAGCAGAAGAAACTCAAAGGATGAGAGAAGAAAATGCACGATCGGCAGAAGAAATTCGAGTAACGAGAGAAGAAATCGCACGAGAAGCAGAAGAAACTCAAAGGATGAGAGAAGAAAATGCACGATTATTAGAGGAAATCCGTAAAAATAAAGAGGAAATCTCACAATTATTAGAGAGGACACGAAGATTGGAGCAAGAAAGGCACATCTCAGATACTACTTCTCAAAAACACTCCTACATACTTGATGCCTCAAATCACGATTTTTTTTTAGAACAGTGTAGAAAAATGGAAGTAAACATAAAAGAGGATATAAACCAAGGGATTATTCCACAAATATCTATTATAAACTCAAGTAATTTTTCTGAGGATAAAAAGTATCCAAAACGGATTTTGGAAAATTTGAAAATAAGCGCCGAAATAAACATACAGGAACAATAGTACCCCTTAAAATCTTAAAAAATATCGATGATCTATAATATACACATTGATCATCGGTTTTTTTAAAATATAAAACTAACATTTAATAATAGTATTAATTCTTTTTATTTAATAAATAATAAAAAATCTATTCCATTTTATCAGTTTTTGTGATACGATGCTTTCACGTTTTTAAAAAACAAGTTGGAAAACTAGATTATGAACAAAAAACAGTTAACTTACACACTTTTAGTTGTTGGTATTGTTATAGCAGTATCGGTAGTTGTTTGGAAGACAGGGTATTTTGGAAAAATTACTGAGAGGCAAACTGTTACAAAGCAAGTAGAAGAACAAAAAAGTGAACCAGAAAACGAAATTCCTTCCGAAGAAGATAAAACTGAAAAAAAACTTGAAGAAGAATCTAAAAAATCTACTGAAAATTCCGTTAAAGAGGACCCAAAAGCAGTTGTCAAGTTCAAAGATGGAACAATGATCAAAGAGAACGAAATAAGTGAAGAAATGAACAAATTGCCAGAGCAGATATCTTCAAAAATGTCATTAAAAGACGTAAAACTTTTTTTAAGCACAAAATTGGCCTTCGACAGAATTCTTATGAAAGAATCAAAAAAAGAGGAACTCTTAAAAGATAATAAAATCAAAATGGAACTCGAAAATAAAAAAAATACTGTTGCTGGGATGATGTTTTTAAATGATAAAGCAAAAACACTCATGACGGACGAGGCGCTTGAAAAACACTATGACAAAATATGGGAAGACAATCTAAAGGACACCAAGGAGTATGATATAAAAGCAATTACAACCTCTGATAAATTGGTTGCAGATAAAATAAAAAAACAGGCGAAAAATATTGAATCCTTAAACGAAGTATTAGACCTTAATAAGGATAGTGTGAAGGCAGTTGATCTAGATGGGATGGCTGAAGCTACGCTCCCAGTCGAAATCGCTGGAGAAGTGAAGAATCTAGGAGAAAACGCACTAATCGGACCAATATTTGTTAAAGAAACATATATGTTATTTTTTGTAAAAAAAGCCTCTAAAGCCAAAAAACAAGAATTTTCCGGAAAATTTAAAGAAGATTACAAAAAAATTGCTATAAGAGATTTTACCGACATAGTTTCTGAGCAACTTTATAAAAAGTATAACGTAAAATTTTTCGGTATAAATGGAAAGGAAGTAGATATAAAAAAGGAGAATGAAAAGATTAAAAATAGAGCAAAAGATAACTCGGTCCCAGCAGAACAGTTTGATTTAAAGGGATTAAAGGAAAATGCAATTCTTGCGAGTATTGGTAAGGAAAAGGTATCCTCCGAGGATATTAGGAAATTTTTTAAATTAAAATCTTTGCAAGATTCAACATTTGTTACTATGGCACAGCAGTTTAATATGAGTATGTCCGAAATTTTAATACATGCTGCCAAACTTTATATCGACGATAAAATATGTGTAATAGAGGCAAAAATGGAAGGATATTTTGCCAAAAGCGAGGTATTGGAAAAAATGGCAGAAATTGAACAGGCAGAATTAATAAATGCGTATCTAAAAAAGCATGTAAAAATATCTCCTGAACAGGTTAAGAAAACGTATGATGAATTTATCAAATCGATCCCTGAAGAGGATAAAAACGACAATGAAATATCTGCGAAAGCCATATTTTTTGCCAGTAAGGACGAGGCCAGTAAACTTCTCGAAGCTATAAAAGCGGGGAGAACTAAATTCAATGATGCATTTAAAACGAAGGAAAATAATGCGAGAAAAACATCAATTGATCTCAAATACGTTAACAAAAAAATAATCGATTCCGGAGTATGGAGTATACTTAAAAAATCCGCAGCTGGAACATGTTACAAAGAAATCTTAGAAATCGATGGAGAAAAATTTGGGGCGCCAGGCATGGATTATATAATAATATACGTGGGGGATAAAAGGCCAATAACGCTTCCCTCTCTCTCTAACAAAGAGGAGAAACAATACTTTGAAAGTATGACACGACAAAAAATTTCTACTACTGTGGTGCTAAAACTGTTTCAAATATACGTCAGTTCTGTAATGAATAAAAGCGTGGCAGAACTTATCCAAGATAAAGTTTTTATAAAAATGCTTGAAGCAATGATTGCTGGAAATCAGTTTTGATAAGTTATTGAATAAAAAATGATGCCGTATAGGGGGCAATAATTTGTTGAAGACAGGAAGGGAAAGATGAATCACAAGCATGCAGTTTGTAGACAGAAGATCCCTTCCTGTAAGGAGTGCCTTACGAACAAACCAGTTAATGGCAAGATAATAATTAGTTTTCCAAATTAAACTATAATGTCTCTACTTGTCAGCATTTAAGCTATCCCCTCTAAAGTCATTGAGTTTTTTTGTATTTACAGCAGTTTGGTTATCGAGTTAAGCCCCCCCCGTTACCCAAAAGGCACAGTGTAGAAAAAACTGGGGGGGGGGGGGGGGATTTTGGGTGAACAATCTTGCGTTTGAATCTAAAATTATTTCTAGATGTAGGTGTTTTTATATTTAGGAATATAATTATGAATAAGATTTTGTTAGCTACGGGAGTGTTTGCTGCTGTGGCGGGTGGAGTATTTACGATGGCCTGTGATGCCGGTGCGGTGTGCCAGGTTAAGAACGGTATTTACGGTGCAATTGGTGTTGGATATGGGGTTACGACGATTAAGGACGACATTACAACTGCAGCTGGGAAGATAAGCTACAAGGCGAAGACGACGACGATAGCCAGTGAGGCATCAACTGCAGACATAAAAGCGGATTTGGATGATGCAAGTAAGGCGAAACTAACGGCATACCAGACGGCACTAAGGGGTTTCGAAGAGAAGGTGGTGAGATTGTTTGCAACGGTTTTACCATCAGAAGCTGATGGACTTGCTGTTGGTGCTGGTAACATAACGGGTATTAGCTGGGCTAATGCTGCTGGTATGGGGACCAATGCTTCTGTTTATATAGCATCTGCCGCAGGCCCTGAATTAGCTGCAGTAGCATATGGGGGAATTCTTGCAGATGCAATACTCCAGGGGCGTCCAGCTGGTGTAATGGTTTTTGGAGCCGACGCGTCTGCATCACAAACAGTCAAGGAGTTAATTTATAGAACTGCAAAGTTGATAGAGAAGTCTTTAGGAGAAGGATACAAGATAGTAGTTGTTAATGCTGCTGGGGCAGTTCAAGAGATGGATCATAACAATAGGATTAATATTGCTGCTGCTGCTGCTGTTGGTTCTGTAACTGAAGCGATTTATTTGCGGTTACCAGATGGAACAAAAGAGGAGATAGTTCCTGCAGCTACTCGATTTGGTACTACTGTTGCTGGAGCTCCTACTGCTGCCACAAGGTACAATGAGTTTATGAAATACCTCAACACGATGGTGACGGGGACACACAAAGCCCTTGCCAAGCACGCTCTAGGAACTGCAGACCTAAAGTCAGTTGGAACTTCCACAGTCCAAGAAGCTGGAAAACTCAG
>JAIRWI010000022.1 GCA_031269095.1 Holosporales bacterium | reverse complement strand
TTCATTTTTAATTAACAAACCTCCCGCCAATCGTTTATTTATCCCTGAAACTACCCCCGCGGCTGGGGGGGGGGGGGGGGGGGGGGTAGCCTCCACACCCAAAACATCATACAGTGGCTCTGAAACAAGCAAACTGAGGCATCTTTGGGAGACTAAAGAAGCTGAAGTTGCTGGAGAAATAGGGAAAGTTGGAGGAATCGTTGAAGGGATACAAACAGAGCTAGGGAGTACACAACAAGAGCTAGAAGAAACACGAACAACCTTAGAAAGTACACGAACAGAGCTAGGAAGTACACGAACAACCTTAGAAAGTACACAAACAGAGCTAGGAAGTACACGAACAACCTTAGAAGGGATACAAACAGAGCTAGGGAGTACACGAACAACCTTAGAAAGTACACAAACAGAGCTAGGAAGTACACAAACAACCTTAGAAAGTATACAAGCAGAGCTAGGAAGTACACGAACAACCTTAGGAGAAACACAAACAGAGTTAGGGATTACACGAACAACCTTAGGAGAAACACAGGAAGAGCTTCTGCAAAAAAAAGGAGCATTACAACAAGCAGAAACTGCACTCCAACAAGCAAATGAAAAAGCTTATAAAGGATATCTTGTAACAGGTACTGGTGCTGCTCTCAACATTTATATACATACTTTAGAAAGTAGCTTAACTATAACTGAATCATCAGAAGCTATTATAGGCATGTACTTCCTGAAAGCTCCTGCTTTGACTTTAAATCTATCTAGCTTTACTAAACTTATAACTCTTGATGCTGGACTCTGGGATAATGTTAGTTTAGCTACTGTTAAAACATTATCTCACCCAGACACAGGAAAGTTAAGAACCTTTGTAGCTCCTGATAGTTTAGAAACTATTAGTACAGACTATCAATTTGGATATACTTCCTCTGCTAATTCTACTAAGTTTGATTCTTTTACTGCTAGAGAATTGAAAAGTATAACCGGGAAGCTTGTTTTTTCAGCGGCAAATATAATAACACTAAACCTACCTGCTTTGACTACTATTACAGCTATAGGTGATTCTGGTGTTTTTAAAAATGCAACTATCAACACACTAAACCTACCTTCTCTAACTGATATTGGTTATAAAGATAGTACTACCACTATTACTAGTAATTATACATTCTACTCTCTTAATACTAATGGTAATCCACTATCATTACCTAAATTAGTTAGTATTATAGGTAATTATACATTCTACAATGCAACTACAGGAGCTATAGATCTACCTTCTTTAATTAGTATTACAGGTAATGTTACATTCTACTATCTTAATTCCTCTACTCTAACTCTACGTACTAACTTAAAGATTAGTAAAACTAGTTCTAGTTCTTCTATTGATAACTTCAGTGACTGTTGCTATGGTTTTCGAGGTAATACATTTCTGAATCTCCTATATAGTACAGAGGAAGGCATTCCTGGAGGAACCCCTATGACTGGAGTTACCCTTAACTTAGATGAAGAACCAACATCTCCAGATGCAGCAGTTGCTGGTAAATGGAAAATGAATGCTAGTTATAGTCTGTTTCTTACTAAGCTTAAGACTATAACTCTTAAACCTGCAGAAGGTATGCCTAACCCTCCTAGTAATTTTACTATTACAACAGGAATAACTTCGTGGGATTCTCTTACTCTAGGTACTCCAGATAGCAGTGGTGTATATACCTGGACAAAACCTTAAAGAATTAGAACAACAGCTATGGCTCTAAGTATAGAGAACAAACAAGAGCCATAGCTGAGGTGATTTTTTAATCTATATTTTTTATAACTATAAAGGTTAGTAAAAGTGCTATAACTTGCCTAAAAGCAATATATATTTCATTATCCCCAAAAATATAGCAGAGTTGGGTATGGGCTCTAGTATTTGTATAAAATCGTATTTTAAAAAGAACAATGATTATATTGAACTTAAAAGCAAAATAGGCTAACATACCGCATATTTCTTGTTATAATTAAAATGAATTAGCAATGGCGGTTCCAAAAAAACGAACTTCAAGTTCAAAACAGAGAATGCGACGCTCTCATGATTTTATAAAAACTGCAAATGTTTTGTTATGTGAAAATTGTGGGAAACCAGTTTTATCCCATAATATATGCAAGTCTTGTAGTTTTTATAAAGGGAGAAATGTGCGGATAGTGGAGAAAAGCACTACTGGGGTTTAGACTATTATGTCCACCATCAAAATAGCGATAGATGTTATGGGAGGGGACCATGGGGTGATTACCACAATAGCTGGGGTCGTTCATTACATCATTTCCAATAAGGAGGATCATGATGTTTTCTTTAATTTGTTTGGAAACCGTTTAGATATAGAAAATGCTCTTTCTAAAAATCAAAAAATATCCAAAAATCTGTATGCAATCCATCACACAGAAAAGGTTATATCCAACGATATAAAGCTCATTAATGCCGTTAAATCCAAAGACGGAACTAGTATGTGTGAAGCAATAAAATCTGTAGCAAAATCAGAATCTGATGCAGTTGTATCCTCTGGTAATACTGGAGTTTATATGGCTATATCCAAGATGTTTTTTGATATGATACACGGAATTGATAGACCTGCTTTGATGACTCTCGTTCCAAGCATTAGTGGAAGGGGAAATGTAGGGCTCGACCTTGGAGCAAATATGGAATGCACTTCTGAAAACTTTTTACAATTTGCCATTATGGGGGATGCTGCAGCCAAAGCTATTTTTCATATTGAATCCCCTAGGGTAGGGTTGCTTAATGTTGGTACTGAAAAAAACAAGGGGACAGGTACGCTTAGAGAAGCATATTTGCTTATAGATGCAGTTGAAAATCTGGACTTTGTTGGTTTTGTAGAAGGAACTGATTTTTTGATGAAAACGGTAGATGTTATAGTTACCGATGGATTCTCGGGCAATGTTGCTATAAAATCTATGGAAGGAATTATGAAGTGTATTGCATCACTATACGAAACAGAAGTTCGTTCGAGTCTGTATGGAAAATTGACCTATATGTTTAGTAGGGGGATTCTAAAGAAAATAAAAAAAATTATCGATCCTGGCAAATATAATGGAGCCTCACTTGTTGGTTTGAAGGGAATTGCTGTTAAAAGTCACGGATCGGCGAACAGTATTGGTTTTTCAAACGCCATATCGGTTGCTGTTAATTTAGTACGTTCCAATTTTATTAAAACTATCAGTAAATCAATAGAGAATAGGATATGAATTTTAAAAAATCAGTATTATCTAGTTTTGAAACATATCTTCCAGAAAGAGTTGTCACCAATGATGATATATCGAAGTTTGTTGATACAACCCATGAATGGATATTCGAAAGAACAGGAATTGAAAGAAGACATCTCGTTGAAAAAAATCAATATACACATGATATTGCTGTGAAATCTGCCCTTAAAACATTAAAATCCGAAGGAATTGGCCCACTTGAAATAGATGCAATAATAATAGCAACGGCGACATCCGAAAAGAGATGTCCGTCAACCTCTGCTCTTGTTCAGGGGATAATAGGTGCCTCTAATGCATTCGCATTTGACATACAGGCAGCTTGTTCTGGTTTTATTTATGCTCTAACCGTCGCTGATAGCTTTATAAAATCCGGTATAGCTAAAAAAATATTACTTATCAGCACCGAAACTCTTTCTCTTTTTACAGATTGGTCAGATAGGTCGACGTGTATATTGTTTGGAGATGGGGCAGGCTCCTGTATTGTTAAGGAAAATGATGATGATGATGATTGTGGAATCATAGCGACAAAATTGTATGCAGATGGAACAAAACCCAATTTAATCACTATAGAAAATAGCGAAAAAAATAATAATCATGGCCACCTAACTATGCAAGGAAGAGCAGTTTTTAAGTACGCTATTGAATATATGTATAAATCCATGATAGAAATTCTTGAAGAAAACTGTACGACCTTTGATGATATAGATTGGATAATTCCTCATCAGGCGAATAGACGTATTCTAGAGTCCATGAGTAAAATGAAAGGCGTGCCTTTTGAAAAAATTGCTATAACTATAAACGAGCATGCCAATACCTCTTCTGCATCTATTCCTCTCGTTATTGATACTTATATAAAATCCGGCAAAATCAAAAAGGGAGATAAATTGCTTTTAAGTGCGATTGGAGCTGGGCTTGTATATGGTTCTGCCCTTATTAAATTATAACTGGAGAATTAGTTTATGGTATATGATAAAAATAATGTTTTTTATAAAATAATACATGGAGATATTAAATCTGAAGTTGTGTTAAACACCAAGCATTGTATTGCTATTCATGATATACAACCAAAGGCCCCTATTCATATTCTTGTTATCCCAAAGGGGGAATATATTACTTATGATGAATTTATCAACAAAGCCAGCGAGTATGAAATATTAGATCTACAAAATCAGATTGTTCAAATAGTTAATATGTTCAATTTGAAAAAATCTGGATATCAAATTGTTGTCAATAATGGAAAATTTGCCAAACAAGAAGTTCCGCATGTTCACATTCATGTTATGGGGAAAAAAGTCTAAACAAAACAGTTATACTCATTCCTTAACATAAATAATATCCCCCTCTCCCCCCCCAAACATTAACTCTTTTTTAACCTCTTAATGATAGAATATAACTATAACATATTAAAAAGGAAACAAGTTTTATGAACAAGTACATATATAAAGGGTT
>JAIRWI010000007.1 GCA_031269095.1 Holosporales bacterium | reverse complement strand
TATACAGAGCATCCCTTCGGGGGGGGGGGGGAGTAGCCTCCACACCAAAAACATCATACAGTGGCTCTGAAACGAGCAAATTGAGGCATCTCTGGGAGATTAAAGAAGCTGAAGTTGCTGGAAAGATTACAGGGACTCAAAGTACTATCCAATTCCTCAGAACAGTTGTTAATGCCTGTATCAGAGATCAATTTTCCGAAGCAGTTATTGATGCTCTCGCCCAAGATCCAGGTTTTGCTAAAGGATATCATGTAACTGGTTCTGATTCAGCTCTTAATGTATATATTCATAGTTTAGAGAGTAGTTTAACTATAGACGAAGATCTAGCAGATGTTATAGGTTTGTACTTTTTATTCTTACCTACTTTAACTTTAGAAACTCCTCTATCTAGCTTTCCAAACCTAGTAACACTTGATGCTGGACTCTGGGATAAAAGTAAGGTTAGTCTAGATGACATAAAAACAAGGGCTCATCCGACTACAGGAAAACTAAGAAATTTTGTAGCTCCTGATAACTTAGAAACTATTAGTACAGACTATCAATTTGGAAACTTAAATAATACTAGTATTACTAATTTTACATCTTTCACAGCAAAAGGATTAAAAAGTATAGCCGGTTTTGGTACTTTTAGATATGCAACAATTGACTTATTAAACCTACCTTCTCTAACTACTATTACCAATACAAGTAATTATGATGGTACATTCTACTATCTTAATACTAAAGGTAATCCACTATCATTACCTAACTTAACTACTATTACAGGTAATTATACATTCAAAACTGTAGTTACAGGAGCAACAGGAGTAATAGATTTACCTTCTCTAACTACTATTACAGGTAATAATACATTCGCCGAAGCAAGGACTGGAATAATAGATCTACATTCTCTAACTACTATTACAGGCAGTGCTACATTCTCTTCTATATGTACTAGAGTAATAAATCTTTCTTCTTTAATTAGTATTACAGGTAATACTACATTCCGCGTTCTTGAATCCTATACTTCAACTCTAACTCTACTTCTACGCACTAACTTAAAGATTAGTAAACCTTCTGGTGATGATAATTTCTACTTCTGTTGCGAAAATACTTCCCCAAGTGATATAACTTTAAACCTTCTCTATAGTACAGAGGATGGTACTTCAGATGGAACACCTATGACTGGAGTTACTCTTAACTTAGCCACAGAACCAACTTCAGGAACCCCAGGTCAGTGGAGAATGAATGCAACAGGTAGTAAGTTCCTCACTAAGCTTAAGACTATAACTCTTAAACCTGCAGAAGAGGAAATGACTATGCCTGATGAATTTACTGTTAAGGGAGCTCAAAATTCCAGTGGTGGGACAATATCTATTTTATTTAAAAAAAGTGGTGCTAGTGCTGGTGTTGAATGGGATGAAACATCCCAAACATATACCTGGAGAAGACCTTAAAGAATTAGAACAGCTATGGTTTTATATATTCTATAGTTGGCAACAGGTTGAATTTTTAAGTTATAATTCTTGAAATTACGTATGGTATAACATAAATATAAGACAATAACTTTTTTATAAAACGAAGAATATATAAAATTATCTATTTATATTTTTTTGAATATCAAACTAGCATTTGTCCCGCCAAAGCCAAATGAATTATTCATAGAAATAGCTATCTTTCCTTCTTGTGGCGTAAGCGGAATTAAATTAACCCCCTCACATACGTCATCAGGATCAACCAAATTCAGAGTTGCCGGTCGGATCGAATCCCTCATAGCCAACAGACATACTATGGATTCGATTGCACCAGCCGCTCCTAGTAGGTGTCCTATAGAAGATTTTGTCGATGAAACACCTAATTTGGCGATATGGTTTCCAAAAACTTTTTTTATAGCAATTATTTCGGCAATATCTCCCGGTACCGTTGAAGTTCCGTGGGCGTTTATATAATCCACAGATTCACATTCTATTCTTGCATCATCGAGTGCCGCTTGCATAGCCTGGGCTGCTCCCACCCCGTCCCCTAATGGAGCGGTTATGTGAAATGCGTCACATGATGCTCCATATCCGATAATTTCTCCATAAATTTTTGCCCCCCTTTTTTTTGCAATTTCATACTCCTCGAGGGCAAGAACTCCTGCTCCCTCTCCCATTACGAAACCGTCTCTTCCTTTATTCCAGGGCTGCGAAGCTAATTCAGGATTGTTATTATATTTTGTCGATAACGCCCTGGATGCGGCAAAACCTGCAATCGCAATTCTACATATGGAAGACTCCGTTCCTCCAGCAAGAGCAAAATCTGCTGTGCCATACTGGATCATCCGGAATGCTTCGCCGATACTATGATTTCCAGTAGCACAAGCACTCACTATTCCATAATTGGGTCCCTTTAGGTTATGACGTATTGCTATATGTCCCGAGGCGATATTAATAATAAGAGATGGGATAAAAAATGGACTAACCCTTTTCGCCCCCTCGTTATGCAATGTAATAGAAGTATCGTAAAATGTGTTTATCCCCCCGATCCCAGATCCAACAATAACCGCAGTTCTTTTTTTTTGAATTTCACTAAGTTCAGTATATCCAGCATCCTTTACAGCCTCCTCAGCAGCAACAATTGCGCATATAACAAACCGATCTAGATGCCTTTGTTCTGAATGAGATAAATAGGGATCTGGGGAAAAATCATCCGATAATTGAGCAGCTATCCTAGATGACATATCTGATACATCGATACCACAAACCTCCCCAATTCCGCTTTTCCCAGCTATTAAATTTTTCCAAAAAGAATCAACATTAGCTCCAAGAGGAGTAACTCCGCCAATTCCAGTTATGACAACCCTTCTTTTCATCGAAAATTTAATTCTTTAGTGAATCCAAGTATTTTACAGCGTCGCCTACTGTTATTATGTTTTCAGCTGCATCTTCTGGAATTTCACAATTAAAGGCCTTTTCGAGCTCCATAATAAGCTCTGCCTGCTCGAGACTATCCATCCCAAGATCGTCTTTAAAACTCGCAGATTCAACAACCTTAGCAGCATCTAATTTTAGATTATCAATAACAATACTTTTAATTTGGTCAAATGTACTCACAATATGTCACTAAAAAAAACAAAACCATATGGCACATTGTAACCAAACTTGTGCCAATTTTCAACGCATTTGCTCGTAAAGTCACGAAAGTATAGATCTAATATACCCAGTCCATTTAACACTTAGAGAAAAAAAAACACAAAAACCTCTGTAATTCTACGGAGTAGAGTTTTAAAAACCATCAAGTCGTAAACTGGAACAAATATACTAAAACATTTGCGCAAGTGTAGAATAGAAGGTTTGTTAACCATCCACCCTAAGCGGCGGACCTAGTGAAGCGCTAAGAAAAATAGCCGGAATATCTTTTTGCAATTTTTTAACAGAAATATTAACTGTGTGGGAATTATCCAATTTTACTTTTTGTATCTCGAATAATCCAAGCTCCCAAGAAATCCTTCTCACTGTTGCAAGTGCACAGTAATCCAAAAGGTCATATTTATCACACTCAACAAGGACTTTTAAAGACTTTTCTATCAAATCCCCTTCTTCCACAGGGAAACCTTCACCATACAATACCCCTTCATCATCCAGTTCTATCCCCCCATCATATAAGCCACACAAAACCTTCTGTTTAAGTTCTTCATCTTTTCTAATTTCCTCTATAAGAGACTGCGCATCCGGGAACAAAGGTTCCGGAGCGTCGCTCGGTAGCATAGATTTCGCAACTGGACTCTGGGCTATTTCTACGGAAAGACAAATACCTAGAACTAAAAATACAGAACCAAATTTATAAAACTTACCAAACATACAAATTACCTCCCACAAAAAAAATAAAATTACAAAATTTTCTACCTATATCTAGATAACATGCTATTTTTCCTTATCCAATTTTTTAGATATACAACTATACAATCTCAAATTTTCTGGTGATTTTTTTAAAAAAGCAGCACCGCTTGCATTGAATACCACAAAATCAATGTCTTTCCTTTCATTTCCACAAATACTTTTTATTTCTTTTAAATTCTCATCCGAAACAACATAACCTGCCTCTTCTATTTTCTCAAATATAGAAGCGAGCAAGTCTTTTTTTCGTTTAAAATTTTCTCGATAAGCAGCAATTTCTTTTTTGCTTATTGTTGGGGTAGACCCTAAATCACTGGTACTTTGTGTATTATCTAGTGAATCCTCTATCCATAAAGAATCTCCAGCGTCTGACATACCTGACGACGGAGGGGTTCCCAAAGAAGCCATTGACGGTGGCTCCGCATGGGCTTCCCCGACAATAGCAGCAACACATCCTCCACTAAACAACGCAACAGAACACACGAGTGTTCCTAACAACAACTTTCCATTTACCATTAATCTATAATCTCCTAGAACAAAACACCATATATAAGTATAACATAAATCTTAAGGTTTAAAAAAAAAAAAAATAAAAATCCGGATATTCTAGGAAGGTACCCCCCCAACCATTAATTTGTTTGATCTTTATATTTAGAGGCCTCTTCATCTGGATGTATATATATTCTACAAACTTTATTATTTTCAATTAATATTTCTTTCGCCATTTTCTGTAGTTCCTCAAAAGTTATTTGTGTAATAATCTCTTTCAGGTTTTTAACATCTTCGAGATTATAACCAAGAGCAATTGCTGTATTTATTATATATAAAAACATATCTCCAGGATTATCTAGTAAAAGATCCTGGCTTTCGAATATTGTATTTTTAACCTTTTCAAATAATTCTTTTGTTAAATAGGTGGGAATTAAATTATTCACTATATCTGAAATTTGCTTTTCCACGTTTTTATCATCATTCTCAGATTTCATATGTGCAAATATACTAAAAAAACATTTATCAAAAGCAGGAGTCTCTAACCCACTCGATACGCTGTACACTGCTTGTTTTTTCTCTACAAGTTCTTGATAGAGAATTGACCTTCGATTAGCCCCAAGGCAAATATTTAAAATATCTAATGTAAACATTTTTCTAAGAGAATCTATATGTTTTCTATCAAAAGTGTATATAAACTCGATTGTGCTTCTTTTTATTTGATCAGAACTTCTTTCTATAGAATGTTTCAAATTAAGATCAGTTGGATCCAAAACTCTATTTCTTTTTACAGCCTCGCTACTTACTGTTATTCTATTAAATGTAGCCTTGATTTTGTCAACTACTTCAGTGATAGACACATCCCCTACAACAATAATTGTTGCATTGTTTGGTTTATAAAATTTTCTATAGTGTTTTATAAGAGCTTTTTTGGAATAGTTTTTTATATGTTGTGGATATCCAATAGCATTAATCCCATAATTTGAGTGAAGATATTTCGCTCTTTGAATAGTGTCAGCTATATGGCGTCCTTCTGGATCCGAGTCGCACCTCATGTTTCTCTCATCTGCAACTACGTTTCTTTCGCTCTCAACGTCTTTGTTATCAAATTTTAAATTGATCATTCTATCTGCTTCTAATTTTAGAATAGTTTCCAGAAAATCCTTATGCAGTGAGTGAAAGTACACAGTGTAGTCTTGCGAAGTTGTTGCATTCGTATACATACTATATTTATCTAAAAGCTGCTTAAATTGGGGTCCGCTATGAGTCTTTGTTCCTTTGAACATCATATGTTCAAGAAAATGAGATAGACCAATTTTGCACATAGGATCATCCGCAGAACCGACATTGTATACAATTCCAAGTCTAACAACTTCATTAGATTTCATTGGCACAATAATAACTTTAAGCCCATTAATGAGAATTTCTTGATGAATTTCTATCTTAGCGTTTACTGAAAAAATAAAAGCAATCGATATAAATAAAATTTTTATCTTCATAATTTTCTACTTCGCCTCCAACACTGTTTTACCACAATCTACAAAAACCATATTATTCACGTTAAGAATTTTTTTCATAACCTTATTAACCTCCTCAACAGTCAGTTTATAATAATTAAAAGGATAGCTATTAATTTCTGTGAGTTTTACATTGTTAAATCTGCATTTACTCAAAAAGCTTACTATATCCTTGCAAGTTTCCATAGGTTGACGTGAATATTTACATATTTTGTAGTATTTTAAATCTTCGTTCGATAGTCCTTCTTCTGCAGTTTTTTTAATAACCTCTTTGGTTTTTTCTATAAGTTTCCCTACATTTTCTGGAGCTGTTTTTGCAAATCCAAAGAGAACTGAAGACATATCTCTGTTGGATATTTCAGTTCCTATTGCATAAGCTAACCCCGATTTGTCTCTGATTTCTTTAAACAATTTGTTATTAAAGGCGACAGAGCTTCCTCCTAAAAACTCATTTACAAATACATAGGCGAATTTTTCATTACTATCTCGCAATATTCCAGGAAGTGCGAAAATAATTGTAGATTGTGAAGTATCAAGTTCTTTATGTATTATTTTTCCGGGATTTTTTATTTCTGCTGTTTGTATTACCTCTTTAAAGTTATTTTTTTTGATTCTTGATAAATTATTGAACATATTGGTAAAACATTTTTTAATAAGGGTTTCATCAACATTTCCAGCAATTGTTACAGTTGCGTCTTTTGGTACTAATAACTTTCCATAACAAAGCCTTATGTCGTTTTGTGTATATTTTTGGATTTTTGGTATAACATAATCAATATTCCCTTCATAGTATGGATGGTCTTCTCCATAAATTAGCTTACTAAGTTCTTGATCAGCAATATAGTCTCCGTAAAATCTAGCCTGGTTATAATTCTCAATAATTTTTTGTTTTTGGATTTTTAACTTTTTATTATCAAAGATAGCATTAGAAAAAACTTCCTCCGCTAAATTGATCGCTAATTCAAAATTTTTAGAAACGGTATATATATGGATCATTAAATCATCCGAATCTGATTCTAAAGAAAGATCTATATTATTGTCTATAAACAACTCATGAATCTCTTTTTCACTGTATTTTTTGCTACCACTTAAAACTGTTGAAACTGTTAATTTAAGAATGCCGGGGGTATCTTTAAAACTACGAGCCCCTTCATTATGGAAAACAACCTCAATAGCAACCGCTGGATTTTCCGTCTTACTAAACCAAATTGGTTTAAAACCTCCATTTAATTGGATTTCTTTTACGTTTAATTGTAGATTCTTAAATTCAATATCTGGCTCATAACCCCCTGATATTTTTTGGAAACAAAAATACGATAGAAGTACAACGACTATCGTTAGTATTATCAATAATTTTCTGTTCATATAGAATCCTTTATTTTAAAAAGTTTTTTAAAATTACACGTAGTAATGTCTGCCAATTCCTCTACCGTTACCCCCTTTTCTTTAGCTGCCCTTTCCGCGACTATTCTAACATATGCTGGTTCATTTATTTCTCCTCTATGGGGTTGGGGAGCCAAATATGGAGCATCCGTTTCAATAAGTAATCTATCGAGTGGAATATACCTTAAAACTTCTCGAAGACTTTCAGCATTTTTAAATGTAATTATACCAGTGAAAGAAAGATAAAATCCCATATCCAAAATTTTTTTAGCATTTTCTAAAGAATCAGTATAACAATGAAAAACACCGGTTAGATTTTTATTGCTCCCCATAATAATATCCAAAATATCTGGATAACAATCTCTAGCATGAATTATGTATGGTAGACTACTACGTTTTTCCGATAGAGATAACATATTTTCAAAAAGTTTTTTTTGAGACTCTTTTTGATCAGGATTATTATGATAATCGAGTCCAACCTCTCCGATAGCAACTACCTTCGGTCTGTCCAAAAATCTCGAAATATCCTGAAATGGATCCAAAGAATGATCCGGATGAATCCCAACCGACGCATAGATATTGTCACCGTATCTATTAGCTATCTCGATATTTTGTTCAATATTTTCAATAGAAGTTGAAACCGTAAGCATATAAAAAACATCTACCTTTCTTGCGTTTTCAATCTTTTTTGTGATATTTTCAAAAATTCCCTTATAAAATAGGTGGCAATGAGAATCTGCGATTTTTATCATAAGGAATTTTCTATAGAGTTTTAGATAACATCACTATAAAGCAAAAAGGGAATATTATCAAAGCGGAATATCCCCATAATAAGAGCTTGAAATTTTTTATTACATAAAAGTTATCATTGATTCTTGTCCATAAATTTTTACACCATAAAAAGCATAATAGAATTCATGGTAATCCATACAAAAGATTTTTATCGACGATCTTTCCTATAACAACAAGAAAGTCCAAAACTTCCTCGGGTATCAGAGGTCTCCCTTTCGGGGGGTATAATCCCACAGATTTTAAAAAATCATCAAAAGTCGGAGCAGGGAGGGTTTTCTAACGTAGGTAATTTCCTTTTCCTTCTAATTCCTCCAATTCAGGGAACGCCCCAGAATTTAAGTCAGTAATAAATTCAAAACTCCTTTTTTACCTTGTAAAAGAAGCTCAAGTTCAGTTGGTTTTGGGGGGTCTTTTATATTGTTCATATGGATTTGCAAATAGCATACGACGAACTAATACAAACCCGTCATCTATAGCAGTAAAATTATATTTTTCAAAGCATGTAAGCATTGGAAATTCAAATCCTTTAATAGATTCCAAGAAACCATCTTTACTACCTTCCGATAATTCTCCTGATTTCTCAAGTCCATCAAATCTCTCAAGGAAAAATTCCAGAGTAAGTTCTTCGAGTTCGTTATAGATTTTATTTTTTTCCTTATATCTATCCAGATTTTCATCTTCTAGCCTCTTCAACCATACATTTCTTGGTAATACCTCACATAACCTATCATTTGCGTCTTGTAAAAATGGTACAACTAATGCAGGGTTGTCCCAAAACTTTCTAGGTTGTAAAAAATCTACAAGATTTCTTGGACTACGCACTTTCTTACACTCTATATTGTCAATCATACTTACGGCATTTCCACATACTAGTAATAGTACTGAGATAGCAAATATTTTCTTCATAGTTATAACATATTAAAATACATCTTCAATTTTATCAGTTTCTTTAATTTTGTCAGTTGGATCTTGTTTATCTCCATGTTGTTGGCTTTGTTGTTGGGTTTTGATTTTTTTCATTAATTCATCAACTTCTTTTTTAAATTCAGGACCAAACCTAAAATGTGGAGAAATAATAACGTGATCCTCCTTGTCCTGAATTATAGGATTTTCGATTTCGCTTGATATACAGCGAATATAAAGAGACGACAAACATACAACTGAAATGGCAAGAAGTTTCATAAATCCTCAAGTAAAAAATAATCCTACCATTTCAGTGTATCAACAAAATATTAAGATTTAGTTAATATGTATGGTGATGTATCAACTAAAAATTTATCTGTATCAAGCATAAAATTCGGTTTTGTACCATATGTTTTATATATTTTAGTAAATATATCAAATGATTCATGCCCTTTTATGATTGTTTCGAGAACGGTTAATGACTCAATATTACAAATATTTACGATTGATTGGAAATCATCATAAGAGCAATGAAACATCCTCTGAACAATTGGTTCTCCAATTTTCAAGCTATTACACATATCAAACATATTACAGCATATTGGATCATAAATTAATGAGGTTCCATTATAAAAAACTCCAGTCATGTTGTATAACTCTTCATCATTACCCCATAAATATTTTGTACTAGTACTTGAATAAACATGACTTAGGGTCACACTTTTATTAATATCTGTTGCTTTCAGTAATCCTGTAACTTTATGAAAGGCATGGCATAGTTCATGAAACAAGGCTTCAGAGAAAGTAAAATTCTTTTCGCACAATCGTTTATCGGAATCTACGCCGCCAATTTTAAATTTACCGATACTAGTTGAAAAGTCATTAAAATCCATCACTACAGAATTAGTGCCGGGATAAAAAAA
>JAIRWI010000032.1 GCA_031269095.1 Holosporales bacterium | reverse complement strand
AATATTCTGTAAATCTTGGCGATTTTAACTTTTTTGCAAACTTTTTATCCATATAATCAAACACAAAATATGGATTGGGGAAACGAAAATGAAGTTTCTGCAGAAAATATTGCTTGTTGCGATTGTCTGTGTGCTTGGAGAAAACGCTGATGTAATAGGGATGAACGAAGACACTTCATCTCCGCAGACTTATTTTGATATCGATGGACTGATTTACGAAGATGATTCGTCTAGCTCAAGTAGTTCGTCTTCTTTGAGCTCTTCGTCTGATGATTTGTGCGCTGTTTTAACGTCACTCTCAGTTCCAATTCCTCCGCCTCCATCTAGTTCGAGTAGCTCGTCTTCTTCCGGCTCCTCGTCATCTTCAAGTTCGAGCTCCTCGAGCAGCCCGTCGTCTCCTGGAATACCTTTTCAAGCACGATGGTATGAATTGGGACAACAGTCATTGCCTCCCAGTAGCCATCCACAGTTGTTACAGCCGATATTGTCGCCATCGTCGTCTCCACTTTCGTCTAGTTCGAGTTCTTCAGGCAGTCAGTCGCATATAGTCCCTACTCCATACATGGTATTCAAGGGAAAATTATCGAATAGCTCGTCTAGCAGTTCTCCGTTCTCTTCCTCTAATTTATCATCGACTAAGAAGAAAAAAAGAAAAGAGGAAAAGGAGGAAAAGAAAAATGAGAAAGATGGAAGCAGTGAAGAAGGAGGTGATGATGATTCTCATTCATTGCCTTCCTCTAGTTCTTCAGCGTTTCTTCTACCTCAATTATCACTACAACTAACGCCAATTGGTAATATAAAGGCAACGGCAACTGAAGAGAGAAAAAAGAAGGAAGATAAGAATAGTATAGAGAAAAAAGGTGGAAATGGGGGAAAAAAAACTAGTTCTTCATCATCTTCAAGCTCCGCTCCTTTACATCCAACTATAACTCCAGAAGATTTCATCTTTATAGCAGTGCCTAAAAACGCTCCAATATCAGAAGAAGAAGGAAAGGAAAAAGGGAAAGAAAAGGAGAAGGAGGGAGAAGATGGAAGAGGAGAGGAAGTTACGCCTTCAGCAAACAAATTGAGCCACTACCTCATCTGTTTCCCTGCAGACGGCCGACAACCAACCACCGAGGAAGCTGTCGTATATTCATGCGCGAATGTTCCATGCACTAATCCTGATACTGATCCTATTACCAGATGGTATATGGAAATGTTTGGAGTGATATCGCGAGGCGAGTCTATTATCTGCGGCTTTTATAGTCATTCTTCCACAGATTCAGTAGTAAAATCAGAGCACAATACAGAATCCTTTGCTAATAGCAGCCTAGAATCAGTAAACAGCGACAAAGAATCTACTCATACCAATAAATTTTACATAATGTGTGGAAAAATGGATACAACTAATCCTCATGCGCAAACACAAATTATAAATTTTCACCAAAATTTCAACAATTATCAAAATGCGTTCATACGCAGCTTTATTCAAATAGCATCAAATCCGGTAGGTAGATTGCTTTTATATAGATTATTGATTGAAATCATAAAAAGTGATCATACTAAAACTACTATTGTTAGTAATACGGAGGAAGAGGACTTTTGGTCTGATGATGAGGGAAAAAACAAAAAAAGCATTACATTAAAATTTGAGCGTGGCAAAATTTCTTATTCCTATGAAAATTCTGAATTGATATTAGACCTGTTTAATAGCGAAGAAAGAGAATCGTTTTGTGTAAAAAAATGGGGGCATGGATTTAAAATTGCCAAAATGGAAGGATTACCAATAGCTATATCCATATTTCATGAAATGTTACATTGGTTCCATTATCTACTTGATTCAAAAAAAGTCGGATTTGGAGAAACGTCTAGTATTAATGATAAAGTTGACGATCTTCCAGATTTGAGTAATTTCTCTACAGAACTAAGTCAGCGTTTTCCTATTTTGAAAAAATATTATTACGACAACAGGCATCCAGGTAACATATGGAAAGCTGATCAGTTGTATGATTTTTCGGTAGAGGAAATGAGTGTAATTTTAGGAGATTTTGATGATAATGGACAAAATATAGGCTATGAACTTTCAGAAAATTTGTTTCGATGTTCCTTAAGTTATCAGCTCATGAGTAGCAAAAAAATACAATCGCCGATTCCCATAAGACTTGGGCACTTTATTGATCTAAATCCTACAAGAAAAGCTTTCGAAATTAATGCGGATATTACATATCCACTAATAAATGCCCATAAAACTACAGTTAAAACAATGAACCTAATACAGCCTGAAGCAGCAGCTCAATGGAAATTTAATTCTGAATGGATTAAAAATACTAATAATAACCACTCTGACTTTGAGTTCGATGGTGCAATATATATTGACAAGAAATATCTTTAAAAGATACAATATGATGGGTTGTTTTTGAGAATATGCATAATGCTGTCTCTTAAAAAAGGCAATGAGTTAATTTTATAGTGGAGGAAAAAGTGAAAGAATTCTTATTTGTGTTATTTTTATGTATTGTCTGCAATACCAATGCGATGCAAGATTGCTATGAACGTGAAAAGGTCTCTAAAGGAAGAGAGACTGCGTTTTTATGTATTTCTGTTTTTTCGCAAAAACTTTCAGAGTTTGATGGGGAAAATGAACAGTTGCCGACGTTAAAAAAGTTGTTGGACGATTTGACCAAAAACATGCACGCGACAAAAATGGAAAAATGGGTATGCAATAAGCGATACTTGGCTGCGTGTGCGATTAATAAATTATTAAAAGGCGAGCGACTGGAAGAAAAAGAAGAACAAGCTCTGTTACTTATAGCTGAAAAAGATGGAAACAGATTAGGAAAAATTAATGACATTAAGGCAAAAAAAATAAGTGTAAAATAAACCTGTGTATTTGAAAAAGCATCTTGGCAATTGGAAGAGGTTCTCTGATAATGCTAACTAAGCAGATCTATCGAGAATCATGGAAATGTTTCGTTTCAGTCGATACATGGAAAAAAGTGTTGTTCAGAATCCACTACGCCTCTTCCAAAATTTTCTCCGAACCAAATTGTGCCGAACACTACAATCTTCCGTAGCTAATCTATAGCACGGGTCACAGTTTCACCGATCCATCCGCTCGAGCACAGAATTCTCCGCAACGTGAAAACGACGGTTTTGATGAATGTCTGAAACAGTCTCAGAATCAGCATTTGCAGCGGAGGTGCGAAAAATCTCCGTGACCCCTGATTTGGAGAAAAATCGGAGAATTTTAGAGGGATTGGACAGTTTGGAGAATAGACATGCGGTGACCCTTTGTCGTTTTGCATTAATATGGTGGCTCGCAAAGCCTTTAACTCAGCGCGTTCCTTGCGTATATACTCAATCAGGATAAAAATATTTCCCAGAATCTTGCCACGCCTTATGGTGGAGGAAGCGAACGAAATAACGAAACTATTCTCCATTTTTGTTAACCATTTTATCACGCAATATCAATATGTTACAAAATCACATTAACCTTTACAATCACTCGCCCTACTAAGCGAATAAAACAGCGAAACCACGAATCTCCGCGAACAAAGCCGTACTTTGTCAAGCTACTTCTGCAACTTTTTTACCTCCTCAATGGATAAACCGGAAGCTTTTGCAATAGCCTCAACATCAATTCTCGCTAATAGTAGGTTCTTGGCCATTTCAATCTTGCCTTCCTTTATGCCTTCTGCTTTGCCTCTTTCCTCGCCGATGGCGATGCCTTCTTCTCTGCCTTCTTCTCTGCCTTCTTCTCTACCTTCTTCCCTTGCGTTAGTTTCGCGACTTCTTCTATCGTTTTGGTTTTTGAGGTGAGCATTGTATTTGGCCCTGAATTCTTTGTTAAGACTCAACGTCTTTAGT
>JAIRWI010000034.1 GCA_031269095.1 Holosporales bacterium | reverse complement strand
CATTGTCCAATATTCCCCACTGCTGCCTTCCGTAGAAGTCTGGGCCGTGTCTCAGTCCCAGTGTGGCTGATCGTCCTCTCAGACCAGCTATAGATCATAGGCTTGGTAGGCCTTTACCCTACCAACTACCGTAATCTAACGCGGGCCGCTCCCTCAGCGATAAATCTTTCCTATCTCTAGAATATTCGGTATTAGCGTTCGTTTCCAAACGTTATTCCGAACTAAGGGGTACATTCCCACGCGTTACTCACCCGTTTGCCACTATCATACACGAAGCAAGCTCCATATATGACCGTTCGACTTGCATGTGTTAAGCATGCCGCCAGCGTTCGTTCTGAGCCAGGATCAAACTCTCATGTTAAATTAACCGAGTATTTATTTTTCTTGTGCTCACTCAAACTGTCTTTTGGTTTGTTAATAATGAACATAGTGTTGAATAACACCCAGTCGTATATACATTTATACACGTCACCTGTTCACTACCTAAATTTCATATCTTTACTTTTTACTAGAACGATGTCACCAAAAGCGACCCGATTAGTCTAATCTGTCTACCAGAAGATGGCAAGAACTTTTTTATCTTTTTTCGAAGATCTTCGAAAGGCCTCTCAAAAGACAGAAAGAGCAAAGAGTAAAACCTTTATTTTTAATATAAAAACTTCATAGGGTCACGATATGATGTCTATTCTTATGATATCTATTTTTCAGAAAAGGGCGAGATAGCTTAAAAGTACTTTTTTTGTTTTCCAACAATTTTTTGTAAACTTCTCTAGTTTTTTTTTTTTTGAATTCGGATTAACTAGAACGAGTATATATACTCGTTCTAGTAGGTGAGGGGGGATCTTTTAAGTCTATATTCCTTGGAATTATAGGGGATTTTGGTATTTTTGTTAATACTAAAATCAAGTAAAACAACTATAATCTAACAGAAAAATATATTCTTCTTATTTTTTTTTTTTTTGTTTGGACCAAAGTATACCAATTGGTTCCGTTAATGTTGTCAAGGTCCGCTCCGCTCTCCACCTTGACAACTTTCTACACCAATTGGTTGTTTTAAAATTGTCCAAAAAAAAAGAAAATATTATGGGGAAAGTTTTGGAAAAGTTTTGTACTAGCTCCGTTGTCGCTTCCTAGCTTGGGGAAACCGCTAGTGCTTCTTCCGGCTTTATTGGAGTATGAATTATTTTTTTTTATAGATCAAAAATAAAGCTTCTCCTAATACCGCTTTCATTTCATATCTGGTTTTTGGCCAAATTTCTTCACTGGGCCTGTTGTTTTTGTTGTACATTTCAGTAAGCTTAAAAAGATCTTGAAAATTTTCAAACATTTTTAAAATGTAAGCTTGATATACTTCATGATCAGAAGCTATTTTCCATATACCATTTGTTTTTGTCAAAATTCTATATATTTCCTTAATATTACATTCATTTACAAACCGTCTCTCAATGTGTTTTCTTTTCGGCCATGGGTCTGGAAACATCAGATGTACCTCATCTACGTGATTATCCGGTATCGTACCCAAAAGTTTTCTAGCATCGTCTGGAAAAATTCTTATATTCCTTATAACATATTCATCGATTTTTACAAGAAGGGAGGCTATACCGTTTATAAAAGGCTCTGAGCCTACATACAAACAATCAGGGTTTTTAAGAGCGAGGTTTGTAATATATTCTCCTCTACCAAATCCTATTTCAAATTTTGTATGTTCGATCTTTGGATATTCCCTTATCCGTATTTCAGGTAGTAATGTTTTAAATAATTTTTCTTGTCTTGCCGTAAGGGCTCTGGATTTGATCCTTCCATAAAGCCTCTCAGCTATTTGCATATTATGATTCTTAAGTTTTCAGAGTTTTTAGAATCAATTCTAATTTCATATTCCTCTGTCTGGGCGAGACACCTCACGTAATATCCTATTACATTAAAAACATCAGGAGTAAGCTCTTGGTTTAGAATTTTGATAACTTCCGTTTTAAACTCAGGAGAATATTTTTTTACATTTATAATAATACTATCGTTGTTTGGAATATCAAAAATCACCTTATTTCCTTTGTTAGATAATTTTAATACCACAAAAAGTACCGCAGCAACAATCTTTTCAACTCTCGAATTGGTGATTAGCTCTAATGTTTTTGAATTTGTTCCAGAAATTTTAACATTTTTATATTCATACATTTTAACAACCGTCTGTATAATTTCTTTATTAGAACTTGAAAGAGAGTACAAATCTCTAAAAAAATTCATAGAATTTATCAAACTATCTACATTCTGGAAAAGAAGTTGTAAAACTTCACCTAAAGAATTATCTCTGCTATTAAGCAATAGACTAACATCTTCTTCAACAAATTTTATAACACTTATAGAATTTGCGATTTCGTGACAGATATTAGAAGCGACACATTTAGCTATTAACATCTCATCCATAGCGATTATATACCCCATACACTTCCAACTATATTTTTATAATATCATAAATTTTATAAAATAATCGAATGTTTCAGATCCCCGTTAAGAACGTTAAGAAAGCAATTCTCCTCTTTTATAGAAAAAATCATAATTGGTAGGTCATTTTCCTCAGCAATTGCAAAAGATGCCCTATCCATAACTGTTATATTCTCCTGTAATGCACGTTTATAGGAAATGCTTGGAATATGGATAGCATCAGAATGTTTTTTCGGATCTTTATTGTATACGCCATCCACATTTGTGGCTTTAAGTAAAACATCTGATTTGGTTCTAATGGCATTTATAACAGAAATTGTGTCCGTTGAGAAATAAGGCATACCTGCTCCACAAACAAATATTATAAGTTTTTCATTGTTTTCTTCAATTTCCCTAGCATTCGAATTTCCTATCCCAAACGGCATCGAAATAGGCGCAAGTACTGCTGTATCAACTGATAAGCCATAAAACATTTCTGCCAACAATAGGCCATTTACTGAGGTTGCGAGCATACCAACGCTGTCTGCGGTTTCTCGTCGTTTGATAACTTCTCCATTTATCAGCTCTCTACCTCTAACAATGTTTCCTCCCCCAACAACTATCGATACTTTAACACCATTATCTAGAACATTTTTCACGTTAGTACATATTTTTTTTATTGTAGGAAAATCAAAAACACCAGAAATGCTTCCCGACGAAAGAGCTTCTCCTGAAAGTTTAATCAGAATTCTTTTTATGTTATTTTTCATAAAATCGCGTTGTACAATAGCATTAAACAAACACATAAGAAATCATACATACATAAATGAAAAAAGTCACCCTATGTGTATCTCCATATCGATATTAGCAATAGGGGGTTAGTTTTTGGAGAGGGCACTCTCAAGTAAAAAAAATGATCTAGAGTGAAGTAAAAAATAAAACAGCATGCCAGTGTGAATGGGAATTTGTTTTAAAACAATGTTTACTCTACAATTTCTGCTACAACTTCCAAAGTAATCTCCCTCCTCAAACGGAAGAAAAATTCATTTTCCTCATTACTTCCCTTTAAGTAAAATATGGTCCCATTTTTTGTTAGTAATTCTTTTGATTTTTCTATTGTTTCTTCATAATATAAAAAAGAATCAAGAAAAATTACGTCAAATTTTGTATCTTTCTCTGTAAAAAGATTATTTATTGTCTCCGACAAACAATTGCTTTCATTAAAAACGTATTTAAATACGGCACTTGTAAAGCCGGAAGCGTCTTCGACTATGAGAATATTATCGTGTTTAATTTTCAAGATTTTAGTGAGCATCTTTGCCATTGAATACGATTTTATCATAAAAATTTCTTTTTCTTTTAAAGGAAGATCAATATCACTAAATGCACACCTTTGCCATTTTGTCTTTATAAAATTACTACGATCTAAAAGCTGAAACGCTGCAAGAATTAAAGGATTATCAATTCCCCTACAGACTAGCTGTTTTTCAATCATGGATTCTTTTAAATCGTTCAAAACAATATTTTGTGGTTTGTATTATGTCTGATACAGAGTTTACCTTTTCTCCTTGTGTTATGCTAAGACATTTTTTGACAAAAGGAACAATACTTGAAAATTTTATTTCTTTATTCAAAAACTTATATACAGCTATTTCATTAGCCGTATTAAAAGCTATGCATTTCCGTTCTTTATAAACATCATAGGCAATATCTATATTTTCTTTTTGCCAATTATTGAACTTTTGAAACGATAAAGTTTCTGGTAACTCTAGGCGATTGTTATAACGATAGCGCTTCGGGTAAAAGAACGAATAGTTAATTGGAATCCTCATATCAGGAATACTCATAACAGAAATCACTGAGGAATCTTTAAAATACACCAAACCATGGATAATAGACTGCCTATGGATTATTGAATCAATTTTGCTTATATCATTTGGGCTAAAAAAATATGCAGCTTCTATAATTTCCAAAGTTTTGTTCATCAGGGTTGCACTATCTATTGTGTTTTTTTTCCCCATACTCCAATTTGGATGTTTAAGAGCCTGTTCAACAGCAGTGATGTGTTCTAAATTTTCTATAGAATAATCAACAAATGGGCCTCCAGAGCAAGTTATAGTAATTTTTCTAAAATCATCGTTGTTACTATCACTACAAAAGTCACCATCACCATCGTCGTCGTTACTGTTTTGTCTACCTCGTTGTAAGCATTCAAAAATAGCATTATGTTCAGAATCAACAGGGATGATATTGGTTCCAAGCCGTTTTGCTTCTTTCATAAATAAATTCCCCCCAGAAACAATTGTCTCCTTGTTAGCAATAGCCATTCTGTGTGCATGACCGAGGGAAGCGAAAGACGGAGCAATCCCCGCTGTTCCCGAAATTGCCATCCCTATGATATCAACATCAAATTTCGCGATATCACATATTTTACTTTCTGGAAGGATTTCGATATCATGTAAACTATCTTTAATAATTTTGAAATCATTATTATTTCCAGAAAAACCAATATATTTTGGTCGTAATTTTTTTGCTTGTTCAATAATAAGTTTGTAATTGCTATTACAAGTTAGGGATAAAACCTGAAAATCATTTAAATTTTCCAATGCAAAATCGACCATTTTTGTTCCAATGCTTCCGGTACTCCCAAATATGCTGAGTGTTTTCATTTTTTGTAATTTAGTTATTTGATTTAATAAAATCACATAATAACCAAATTTTGCTTCTAATACCCAAGCTAAATTTATTCGTAAAAACTGAATTTTTTATGTTTGAAAGTTTTTTGTATACCCAAACACAATAAAAAGTTGGAACTTTTATTACGTACTAAGTTAATGTTAATTCTTAAACGCATTTGTTTTTTATAAGTTTTTAGATATCTATAAAAAGAATCCAACTTCTCAGTATGTTAGAGGGATATACTTGCTCTAGTGTTAGCAATGGGGGATTTTCATAACCAATCACACCTATGAAATTGTTAGAGAATTTTTGTCAAAATTATAGTTATTCCACTTAACATTGATATCGACAAATATACCTAAAACACCAGTAATTCTTGGGATATATTTTGAAAAAAATTATTTCTTCGTTAACTGGAAAGAGTATAATACTAAATGAAGCAAATATAACTCAAGGTAAGGTGTCTAATAATTTTTCAATCTCTTTCATATCGTTTGGCAAATCAATTTCAAAAGTCAGAAATTTGTTAGTTATTGGATGTAAAAACATCAAAAAATAAGAATGAAGGGCAGGTCTTGGAAAATTTTTTATAACATCAGGGTAGATGTGTTCGATACTTCTTTTTCCATAAACTTGATCTCCGACAATATTAGTTCCCTGATGTTTCATATGTACTCGGATTTGGTGAGTTCTTCCTGTTAGTAACTGACATTCTATTAGGGATATCACTTTAGTGCTTGTTATGTATTTTTTCCTTAAAAGTGTATACATCGTTACAGATTTTTTCCCAATCGTCGGATTTGCTATATATCTCTGTCTATTTTTAGGGTCTCTAGTTATCATTGTTTCGATGGTGCCACTTGGAGGATTAGGAGCCCCAAAAGTAAAACATTTATATCTTCTTGTTATTAGGTTTCCTTTTTCGTTTAAAAAATACTCTGACAATATTTTGTGAGATTCGTTGTCTTTGGCAATAATCATAAGGCCACTTGTATCTTTATCGAGTCTATGAACGAGCCCGGGGCGGTCACTATTCCCAACATCTTTTATAGAACTAGCATTGTGGTAAGACGAATGGTAGAGCAGGGCATGGACAAGTGTTCCCGAGTAATTTCCTGGAGCTGGATGACATACCATTCCTACACTTTTATTAAGAACTATAACATGCTCGTCTTCATACAATATATCTAAGGGAATATTTTCGGGAGTTAGAGTGCTTTCACCCCGATTAGTCTGCTTTATAAAAATATCTGAAATTTTTTGAATTCTCATAGAGCAATCAAATATTTTCTGATTATCGATTGATACATCTCCGTTTTTTATGAGTTTTTGGATATGACTCCTAGAAATCCCCAATTTTTCGGAAATTGCGATATCGATTCTTTTCCCTATATATAGTTCACCTAGGTGTGAAAATATTTCACCTTCTGTATAAATTTTATCCATTCCTAAAATTTATATACTCTTTGTTTTTCCAAATTTTATTCAAAATTTGCCCATCTTTGTCGATGTTTTGTAAATCAGACTTATCATGCTTATTTTCATAATTTCTGGGATTATAAACGGAACTACCCCAGACATAATTGCCACTTTTAAACCAAAGTGGTAAGACATTACAATTACCCCAGGAATGAATATAGACAAAACTCCAACAAGGAGTGATTTTCCAAGACCTATGTTCAGTCGATTATGGATATACGAAATAAGGGGGATTGTTATGACAAATCCAATAAGGTACCCACCAGTTGGTGACATTAAATATAAAAAACCAAGAGGAGAATTAGCAAACACCGGAAGTCCAAGACAACCAGCGATTACATAAGAAATCGATATTCCAAACGCTTCTTTCATTGTATTACCTAACGATAAACCAAGAAGCATAACGGCGAATGTCTGCATCGTGAAAGGAACGGGGTACCATGGAATTTTAACCCGTGTGCTTACAGCTATAAATAAAACCCCTAAAAAAACCTTAGTAACTGACATGATGATTGTGATGTGGTTTTTATTATTGTTGCTGGTTGTTAGCATATGGCCTCACAAAAATAACTACTATTTACACGGGGGATATAGTATATTTCTCCCATATGAATGTCAACCATACACACATTATATGAAAAAAATAATACTACTTTCATGCATAGTATCAGCTTCCTTGCTAATCACCGCCTGTGAACACAAAGAGGTTTTAACAGGAAAGAGGGAAGAGTTTTTGACAAATACTGAGAAAAATAGGATCAACCAAGGAGTTGCTCAGGCATCCGTTAATCTAACTTCTCCAAGTTCTATAAAATCCTGTGTAGATGTTGCTGGAAATAAGGAACATAACTCAATAAACTATGCACTTTCTCAAAATCCGAAATTAGTTTGGAAGAAAAAAGAAGCTAATCCAGCTACGGACGTAATTTGTCATAAGGATAGACTTTATTTTGTAAATAATAACGGTGCTTTGCATTGTCTTGATGCAAAAACAGGGGAAGAAATCTGGAATAAATCTTTTGATAACAAAATATCGTTTTTTGGTGGAATTACGATCCATGATAATAACATTATTGTTGCTACAAACACTGGGAACGTTGTAGGTATAGACCTTACTAATCACAAAGAAACCTTCAGTTTTAACGTCGAAATTCCAATAAAAGGCAGTCCCGTTGTAAGTTCTGGGAATGTTGTTGTAACAACGGTTGATAATAGGACAGTTGCATTTTCAATATCTGGTAAGAAAAAAATCTGGGAAAGAATTGGAGACCCTGAGGAGTTCATAATGGATAAAACTGGAACTCCTGCTGTTCTTAGTAATGGAAATATTATTGCTCCCTACACAAATGGGGATGTTCTTTCTCTTGATATTAAAGATGGTAATGAGATTTGGATGGATACACTATTCTCTGAAAACACCTCAGAAAGCGGATTTATTATATCGCATATAGTAGCATCTCCTCTCGTATACAAAAACTGTGTTCTAGTAGCAACTTCAGAATCCAAAATTGCTATGATAGATGCGTATTCAGGGATTCGTGTTTGGGAACAATCTTTTGGAACTATGAATTCCCCGGTTATAGATAATGGTTGGATATTCTTATTAACAAGCAATAAAACACTTGTTTGTATACGAGAAAATGATGGAGAGATCAAATGGGAAGTGCCTGTTACCATTACTGAAAGTGAGGATAATAAGAAGGAAGAAAAGGGAAGGGCGAAAAAAATAACAAAACATGGTAAAGCACCAACGAAGTTTGTTGGTCCACTTCTTATTAATGGTTATGTGCAAGTTTTCTCAAAGGATGGAGATGTTGTAACATATAATCCAAAAGATGGAAAAAAACTATCCGTAAGCAGGAGCGAGTCTTCATTTAATAGAACACCGATTATTGTAGATAAAACAATGTATGTAGTTAATAGTAAATCTGAAATTGTATGTTTAAGGTAGCAATTATTGGAAAAACGAATGTTGGTAAGTCTACATTATTTAATAGGCTCTCTAGATCTCGCCAAGCTTTGACGTTTGATCGCCATGGTGTGACACGTGATTTGAAGGAGACTATCGTAGATGTGTATAACAAAAAATGTATTCTAGTTGATACACCAGGACTGTTCGAAGAAAATAATTTGCTTTTTGAGGTTATCCAAGACAAGATTCTTGAGACGATTAGTCAGGCGGATGTAATTATTTTTGTTATCGATGCGGAATTTGGGCTTACAGAAGGTAATAGAGCTGCTGCAAAAATCATCAGACAATCTGACAAAAAAAGTAATGTTATAGTTGCAGTTAATAAAAGTGATAAAAAATCTCAAAAATTCAGTTTTATTGATGCTTTTTCTCTCGGATTTCCTCATACAATACCGATTTCTGCAGAACATGGCGATAACATAAGTGAACTTATCGATACGCTTTGTGATATTCTCCCCGTTAATGAAGTTTTTGAAGATAAAAATACTAGAGAAAAACAGGAAGAAGTTATAAAACTTGCTATTATTGGTAGACCGAACGTTGGGAAATCAAGCATAGTAAACAGGATTTTGGGAAAGGATATTAGAGTCGTGGTTGATATTCCAGGAGCAACACGGGAAAGTGCAGGGTTTGATTTTGAATTCAATCATCGGTATATTAAAATAGTGGATACCCCTGGGCTTAGAAGAAAATCTCGAATACAAGATACACTTGAAGTAATTTCCACAATTGATAGCAGGAAATCTTATAAAAATGCCGATTCTGTTATATTAGTTATCGACGCAACAAGTCTTAGGGATGGAAAAATAGAAAAACAGGATATAACCCTTGCTAGAGAGATTATAAATTCAGGAAAGGCATTGGTTATAGCCTTTAACAAATTGGATATGACCCCATATAATAGAAGTGGGGAAAAACCAGAGTTTTTGAAAAAAAACATAGCAAGTTCTTTGTCTCAGTTGAAAGATGTTCCGTTTCTTTTTGTATGCGCAACTGACGGATTTAATATAGCTAATATGCTGGAAATTGCGCTTAAAGCATACGATAAACAATCAAAAAAAATTAAGACACCTGAACTTAATAATTGGCTCGGGACTATAAACGAGTCTGGTATTCTTTTGGGGAAACTGAAATATATAACCCAAATTGGTTCAGCGCCTCCTAAATTTCTTATATTTACTAACCATAAAGTGAGAGAATCGCATAAGCGATACGTTATCAGTAGTTTAAAGGAAAAGTTTGATTTAAAAGAAATTCCTGTAGAAGTTATATTTCGAGAGAATTCTAAACATGAAGCCAGAAGATGATTATATTTGGAAAAAATACATAAAATTTGTAGTTCCAATAGGTAATAACAAAGATAAAGTGACTACAAAATGTGGTTACAAACAACAGGGGAATATAGTCCATAACACTGGCAAGTATATAGACGGAATGGGGGAGTCTAAAAACAATACTGTTGAAATTATGGAGAAATATGAAAAAAGAAAATTCAAGGCAGAGGCGAAATTAGATTTGCACGGAATTACCAGAATTAACCTGGATAAAGTTATATCGGAATTTTGTTTAAAGTGTATAAGCGAAAATACCAGAAATATTATTATTATCACGGGAAAAGGTGAGGGGGTTACAAAAAAAGCAACACTTGATTGGTTACAAAACTCTCCAGAGTATGTGGTATCGTTCTCGTCACTATTGGATGCAAGAAAGGAAATCGGGTCGTATATCGCCAAACTCAGAAAACGTACTATAGTTGTTCCAGTTGGCTTTAGTATTAAGAAAAAAATGCCCAAATTCTAATAATTTTGTAGAAGATAGCTCATAAAAATCCCCCATCGCTTTAGTGAAAAGATAATTTTTTAAAACATATCCCAAGAATTACTGAAGTTTTTGGTGTATTTATTAGATCTTTTTCGAAATTAAATTAACAAGAGGAAATTGCAGCAGGCAGCCAGGAGATTAAATCTTAGTCCAAATCTCTTTCTTCTGTTTCTATATCTATCTACTATTATCTTAAACCTTTTGATAAATCCTATAACATTCTCATTAAGAACCCT
>JAIRWI010000023.1 GCA_031269095.1 Holosporales bacterium | reverse complement strand
ATGAAATACCTCAACACGATGGTGACGGGGACACACAAAGCCCTTGCCAAGCACGCTCTAGGAACTGCAGACCTAAAGTCAGTTGGAACTTCCACAGTCCAAGAAGCTGGAAAACTCAGCACGTCCACAGCTGATGGAGCTGCAACTGCAATTGATATTGCAAGCACAACAACGACGATCAACCAGAGTAAGAATCAGTTTAATCTGGGGGTTGTAATCGGTGGTCAGTATGCGTTTGACGGCTTTTATGTAGCTCTCGAAGCTGGAGCTGCGTTCACTCCTGAGAAGATGGAAATCCAGCAGATTTCGGTTGACGGTAAGGCGGCGACGACACACGCAGTTGGGACCAAGCAAAACACCTCAATCTCTTACGCAGAGGCGGTTAAGGGGAATGCGCACGATATTAGTCTTAGTGAAAAATATTCGTTTCATGCGACTCCAATCGTAGGTTTTTCAGTGGGTTCGTGGGTATTTTACGTACCATTCGTGTTGAAATACACGAAATATGAGCTCAGTTTTACGCCAAACACTGGGACGACGGCCCCTACAAGCCTGATGATTTCTGCGAACGAGGTTACTGGAACTGACACGCAAAAGACAGTGACCACAGGAGCCACGGAAATCAAGCTTTTGAAGGGGGATTCGGAGGTTAGTGGCGCAACAAGTGAGCAGAAAAAAGAGAAGAATGAATTTTTGTTTGAGATTGGAGCTGGAGTGCGTTTCATGGTGTCAGACAGCGTGTTTGTTGGGGTTCGCTATACGTTCCAGCCGAAAAAGGAGATGGAATTCGACGAATTCAGCGGGTATAAGACGACATTCGCCCACGACGCACTGAGCCTGGGCGCGAAGCATAAAATCACGACGTACTCGCATAAAGGCGAACTACAGTTTGGCTTCGTGTTTTAAACCTACACACAACTTACCTACACACACACTAAAAGAGGCGGCCCCACACCTGGGGCCGCCTCTTTTTTTTTGTTTATGGAAGGGGTCTTATTGGAGTTACAGGGAGTTTTTGTATTTTTGTTAATACTAAAGTTAGCCAAAACATCTATATAAAAAAGAGGAAAAAGACTTTATCACAAAGATTATTGGATGGCAAAGTGTTGCATAAAAGTTTAGAGTGTGCGCCACACGTGTGTGCTTTATGCTTCTAAGCAATATATGAAATTTTTCTTTCCACAAACCAGGATTTTATTGGTACTATTATGGCTATAGTTGTAGTGAATTTTTTTTTAGTGTTTTATTTTTGAAAATGTTAGACGATAAAGATTTAAAAAAGCAGATAGAGAATACGGAGCCTGCCTCACGCCCTCAGCAGCCGATGCCTTCGCGCCCGACCACCCCAATTGTAAGTTTTGTGCCTCCTAAGTCTGTTGTTTTAGTTGGTCTTATGGGGTGCGGAAAAACCAGCATTGGGAAAAGGCTTGCCAAGAGATTTGATTTGCCGTTTTGCGATTCCGACCAGGAAGTTGAAGCGGCGGCTGGATGCTCTATAGGAGAAATCGAAAATGTGTTTGGAGAAGGAGCGCTTGCGAGCGGAGAACAGAAAGTTATTTCCAGGTTATTGGAATCTGGTGTCCAAATAATTGCAACAGGATGTTTGTCGTTTTCGTATGAGAGCACGAGAGAATTAATTAAGGAGAAGGCTATTTCCGTATGGCTCAAAGCTGACCTTCCAACTCTTCTTACAAGAGTAACTGGAAGAAAGGATAGGCCATTGTTGGCACCTGGCAGGGAAGAGGAAATTCTGAAGGATTTAATAGTTTCGCAGTACCCTTTGTTTGAAAAAGCTAATGTACACGTACAGACGTACGATGAGCCAACTAATATAACCGTCGATAGAGTTATAATTGCTCTCAGCGATTTCATAAGGGGAAATTTTCCAGACTATCATGTCCTGAAATCAGTATAGCAGTGCGAAGATTATATGCTGCAGTCCCCTGAAATCGAGAGGCTCATTGGGATTATATCGCGTTTTCCAGGTATGGGAACAAGGTCGGCTCATAGGGTCGTGCTTTATCTGCTCAAAAATAAAAAAACAATCATGGAAAACCTTATTAATACTTCAAATGAAGTTTATCAAAAATCTATCGTG
Organism: Holosporales bacterium; assembly: GCA_031269095.1. Taxonomy (GTDB): domain Bacteria; phylum Pseudomonadota; class Alphaproteobacteria; order RUG11792; family RUG11792; genus JAIRWI01. The sequence continues at coordinate 4,450 of JAIRWI010000023.1, read as the reverse complement.
TGCAATATTTGCAACAACATTGATACAAGGTCTCCTTGCAGAATATGTGCAAGCCAGAAAAGAGATTTAGGGATTATATGCGTAATTTCCAGTATATCGGATCTTTGGTCAATAGAAAGGGCTGGTTTCTATAACGGAACTTACCACATAATAGGCGGAAAACTCTCGGCGGTAGATGGGGTTAGACCAGAGGATCTCGGCCTAGAAAAACTTAGGGAAAGATTAAAAAATTCTACGATTAATGAAGTAATCATAGCAATGAGCGCAGATATAGACGGACAAACTACTATGTTTTTTATCAAAGACTGTCTCAAAAACATCGAAAATATTCGAATAACAACCTTGTCTCATGGGATGCCAATTGGAGGAGAGTTTGAATACCTGGATGATGGAACTATAATAGCTGCCTTTAATGAAAGAAAAGTTTTGTAATTATGGTGCACTACGGACTCCCTGTAACTCAAGAAAATCTAGATATAAAAGTACACTGCTCGGTAATCGACGATGCAGTTCTTGTAAGCGCTGAAATAACCGAATATATATCTCAGTTATTTAAAGCAGATATTGTATTACAAACTAATAAAGTTGTTAATATAAATGATTTAATAAATAAACAATTATCTATAGAATTGTTAGAAGATAGATTTTTTTCCGGAATTATAAAAAATGCCTCAATTGAAAGCGCCGAAACAGATCAGGAAGATAAAGTAAGAGCGAATAATATTTTATATATTAGCATAGTACCTTCTGTATTTCTCTTAACTCTTAATAGGAGGTATAGGATATTCCAAGATCTCTCAGCTGTCGAAATTATAGATAAGGTTCTAAAAGAAAATTCAATTTCCAATATCAAAAAAAATATAACAAATGCTGGGAAGATAAAAAGAGTATTTTGTGTACAATATGGAGAAACGGATTGGCATTTTATCTCGAGGTTATTAGAAGAAGAGGGCATACATTACTTTTTTATTTTTACTAAAACTGAAGATACTATAGTCATTTGCGATGACAATACTGTTTCTGCAAAAAAAATAAAAATTGATCTAATACCAAGAAAATATTTATCATATCAGGATTATTTTATTTCAGATGTATTCAATATAGTACACAAAGAAACTTTAGGTATAAAATCTTCTTCGCCTATTTCATTTGACGAGGATAAGTTTCTTGTTGTTTCTGGGAAAGCAAATGACAATGCATCTCCAGGAAATATTGGCGAAATTGAATCATATGATGTTCAGTTTGTTCAAGCCTCAGTTGGAAATGAAATAGCAGAACTCATGATTCAAAGAGGAAATTGTCAAACTAAGTTCACAACCGCAACTAGTCATTGCCAATATATATCATCAGGGCAAAATTTAACCATAAAAGACTCTATAGTTCCTTTTGAAAATGGAGATTTTTTTGTTATTGAAGTCGTTCATTCAATTAAGCAAATTAGAAGAGATGAAGACGATGATAATGTTCCCATTTACGTAAATAGATTTAAGGCGATCCCTCAAGAAGTTAAATTTAAACCCCCCTTAGTACATGAAAAAAATAGGATATATGGTATACAAACAGCCAAAGTGACAGGGCCAGAAGATTCTGAAGTTTATACCGATAAATTTGGGAGGATAAAATTGCATTTTCATTGGGACTCTATTTCAAAAGACAATGAAAAAAGCTCAGCCTGGATAAGGGTAGCACACCCCTGGGCAGAAAAGGGATTCGGTTGTTTTTTTATCCCCAGAGTTGGAAGTGAGGTTACTGTCACTTTTATTAATGGTGATCCCGATCAACCTCTCATTATTGGTTCAGCGTATAATGGCGTTAATATTCATCCGGAAAACTATGCCGAAAAAAAATTCGTTTCAACTCTAAGGAGTAATTCTTCGGAAAAATCTGGAGGATTTAATGAGTTTAGACTCGATGATACAAAAGATAAAGAAGAAATATTCATGCATGCCGCAAGAGATATGTTGAACATCATAGAACATGACAGATTTGTGAGGCTTGAAAGCAAAGATGATAAGAAAGTTCAACATTCTACGTTCGTTAAAAAAGGTGATCACCTAGTTACTATCGAAGAAGGAGATATGATAGTTATTCTCGACAAAGGGAATCGAAGTATTACCCTTAAAAAGGGAGATCAGGAAATTTCCTTAGATAAAGGAAACTTAACGATAACTGTAAAGGGAGATATATCAGTTAAAGCTGAAAACATAAAAATAGAAGCAGATAAAAATATAGATATCAGCGCGAAGGGAAAATTGACTGTCGATACAAAAGATGATACCTCATTTCAAACAGCCAAAAATTTTTTAGTTAATTGCAAAATGAGTGTTACCATAACAGCCAGTATGAATTTCAAGGTTGAGGCAAAAATGAATGTAACTGTTACAGCTACTATTAATATCAATTTTGAAGCAAAAATGAAATTATCTGAAAAGGCCATGAATATAGCACGAGAAGCTACTCTTGAACTAAAAGATGAATCGAAATTGCTTTACAAAGCAGAGGGTACTATTTCTGAAATAAAATCGAAGCTGAGTATGAGTTTAAATGGTGGGCTGATGCTCGAGGCAAAAGGAGCCCTTATAAAACTAAACTAGGCTGCCTATACGTATATTAGGAATTTTATACTCTCTCCAGTTAGCTACTAGCTTAGTTTTCCTAAATGCATCCATCCGGAATTCCAGAAGGGGGGAGTACTTTTGTTAATACTATAGTTGTTACAGTTAACAAACGAGGGATTTTTAAAGCTATATTTCTTGGAATTCCAGGGGTTTCTGGGCTTATTTGTTAATACTAATGTTGAATGGAGCAGATGTACCACAATTGGAATAAATACAAAAATGCTTTTATAGTTTGCTTGTCTTTAAGTGTTGAGTGAATTGAGCCTACATACAAAATTATCCACTCGTGTCTAAATTTATTTTTAGATTGGTTGAATTTATAATGGTTTTCATTCAAAATAACTTTGTTTTTGATCAAAATATAAAAAAATGGCTAATCAGAAAGAGCTCAGTTTTCTTGCTTTAATATCTATAGTAATAAGTAGCCAGGTTGGTTCCGGAACATTCATTTTTCCAAGTGTTCTAGCGCCATTTGGTGTTGTCGGACTGTTTGGCTGGATTGTATCAGTTTGTGGTGCAATTTCTCTGGCGATAATATTTTCAGAACTTTCTGCAAAATACTCCAAAAATGGTGGGCCACATGTTTATGTTACAGAAGCTTTTGGAAAAACAGCTGGATTTTTTACAGCTTGGACATATTGGATAATTTCGTGGTCAAGTAACTCGCTTCTTCTAGTGACAACAACCCTCTACCTAACTGTTATAACAGGTGCTCTTTCCCCAACTTCTATTGTTATTATAGAAACAGCGACATTATTTATTATAACATTCGTAAATATAATAGGAGTTAGATTCTCAGGAATAATGGAAACTATTTTTACTGTATTGAAAGTAATACCTTTATTTATTCTTCCTATAATATTTTTCAACTTTTTCGACATCTCTAATTTTAGAAATGCCACCGTAGTTACTACGGGAAGTAATCTAGGCATTATAGCAAAAACAGCTCTTTTGACCTCTTGGGGATTTATTGGAGTTGAATGTGCAACGACCCCTGCTGGTTGTGTGAAAAACGCCAAAAAAACAATACCACGGGCTATAATCTTAGGAACTTCATGCGTTGCTATTATATATTTGCTAAACGTTATATCCGTTATTGGGGTTACTGGATTTGATTCGCTAATTGAAACGAAAGCTCCCTACTCCTTTGCAATAGAAAAGGTTTTTGGGGAAAACGGATACGGAAATATTTTAATTGCTCTATTAGCTATAATTGTTTGTATCGGAACTCTCAATGCATGGACGTTAACAGGAGGACAAATAGCTGAAGGTGCCGCTGCAGATGGGCTATTCCCAAAATCTTTTGGAAAAACATACAAAAACGGAACCCCTATCGTGTCACTTACTATAGCGGCAATTGGCATTATCCCGTTTTTTATAGTCGAGCAAATATATGGAGGTAATAATGGATTAGATTATCTTATAGATCTTCTCGTTAGCATTTTTTTGTTCGTCTACATAATATGCTGCGTTTCATACATAAAAATGGTGAAAAACTGGAAAAAATCGCTTAAGGATGTGATAAAATCGTATGTTTTAGCTATTTTTGCCATTCTTTTTTGTCTTTTTGTAGCTTTAGGCAGTATGATCAGCTCTCTTATTGTCTTAGGAATTTTTATTATTGCTGGCCTTCCGGTCTATATCTATGTAAGAAAAAATTTGTTTACACATAATTCGATGCCTAATAAATAGTGCCTCACAGGTCGTTAAGAAGTCACATTTTTTTCCTATACTACAAAGTAGTAGAAGGAGAAGGAGAAGGAGAAGGAGAAGGAGAAGGAGAAGGAGAAGGAGAAGGAGAAGGAGAAGGAGAAGGAGAAGGAGAAGGAGAA